>JBILRK010000462.1:0-2864 GCA_044372705.1 Saprospira sp.
ATTTCTAAGGTCGAGCCCCTCTTTTTTGATGTCCTGCTGTGCCGATATTTTGTATTTAGAAAGGCGTAGACTCTTTATTTGGGATTCGATGTCCTGCTGCAGCGGCAAATTGCTTATTTCATCGGGTACCTCGCCGAGCTTATCGCCAATAATCAGCGTCTTTTGTATTAAACTTAAAGATTCTGTATCGCCCTGACCAAAAACAGTGACGGCAGCCTCAAATAGCTCGTCGATACCGGGCAAGACAAAACCCCTAACGGCTGCCAAAGTATGTGCTAGACGCACTGCATCGATGACCTGAGCAGCGCCATTATCAAATCCCTCATAACGCAAGAGCTCCGCAGTTTTCGACATCCATTCCACCACAGGATCCTTGGAATGAAAAAGCAAACTATACCAGGCCGGAGAAACAAGTCCTGCACCATAACCACTACTTTTTGAAATCCGCTCGAAGGTCCAGGGAATCCAGGTTGCCTGCATTTTAATTTTTGGAAGACCTTTCAAAACGGCATTATCGGTCTTTGCTTGAAATTTTTCAAGATCGAGGGCTGCACAGTGCCAGGCACCACAAACCACTACAATGTTTTTGTATCCTTTTTTAATGGCCTCTCGAATTGTTTTGCGCATGTAAGCCTCTCGCAGTCGTTCTTCGCGGCTTCCTTCGATGATTTTTTCATCTTCGATTCTGATGGCTTCAATCATTTTTTGAATTTGCGTAAAAACCTCGATTGGGTCATCGCTATAATGCTCAAAGCTATACTCCCACCATCTTTCAACATCTTCGAAACCGGCCATGCGAGCAAGGAATCCCAAAGGATCTCTTCTTATTGGATCTTCCTCAGTTTGTTTCGCTTCGAAGAATTCCTGCTGAATTTTCTCTGCCCTCATTGCAAATCTAATACTCTGCGGTAAATCGAAATGCTGAATCGGAATGCCATTTTTATTGGCAAATAAAATCGTCTGCCATTCTGGCGAAAATTCTGTGTATGGATAAAAAACTGCTTGCGAAAAATCCTTTGGATTGTACATCAACATCGCCACCGGTGGCTGAAGTCCCTCCTGTCCTACGTTTTTGAGCAGGGCATCGGCTTCTTCGGTACCTTCGAGCAAAATGAGGTCGGGCTGAATGAGATTCAGTGCCTTGATGAGGCTTTTGGAAGAGCCCGCGCCGTGATGTCGAATACCCAAAAGGTTTATTGAAAGATTATCAGCAGACATTTTTAGATTATCAGATGTCAGATTTTCAGATATCAGATTAAGCATTTTTAAGAAATCTGACAATCTGAAATATAAAATTCATACAACAGCAATTTCCAAACAAAAAGTGGATAAGCAAAACAAAAAAGCATATTTTTGCAGAACCTGAACGCAATAATAAAATCATGCAGATAAGATCATTTTTTTTAATCCTCATACTGTTTAAAGTTTCTCTTGTTTTAAATGCTCAAAAAACGACATTAAAACTTGAAGAAATAATGCGTGGCGAGGCTTTTACAGGCTATTCTCCAGAGAATATACAATGGTCGGAGGATGGCTCAAAGGTTTATTTTAGCTGGAATCCTACCAATGCAAAGCTTAGGGATTATTATTATGTAGAAACAGATTTTACAAAGTCAGAATTCACTTACACTGGCAAAGCTGATTCTGCGGCTCTTGCAGAGCTTCCCATCTCAAATGGCGTTTACAATAGCAATCGAAGCCTCAAACTTTATTCAAAAAATGGAGATTTATACCTTCAGAACCTCAAGGACTTTAGCGTATTAAGAATTACAAACACCTTAGACTTTGAGTATGATGCCGCTTTTCTAAAAAATGAAGATAAAATTGTTTACCGATCAGGTTTAGACCTATTTAGCTGGAATATTAATACCGGACAAACGGAACAGCTTACAGATATTAGAAAAGGAACAGACAAAAAAGAACAGCCCTTGTCGGAACAGGATAAATGGATTGAAAAAGAAAATCTTGAACTGATTGGTATTCTAAAAGAAAGAAAAGAACTAGCAGATCTGCGCAAAGCACGCAATGAGTCTCTGAAAGAAAAAAGACCTAAAACTATTTGGATTGGAGAAGCCGATATTTTCAGCATAGAACTCTCTCCCGATGAGCGATTTGTATATTACACGCTGGTAAATCGTGCTAAAACCAAAAGTACAATTGTTCCCGATTATGTGGCACAAAATGGCTATACAGCTCCAAATCAGGCAAGAGAAAAGGTTGGCAGCGATCAAGACAGCTATTCACCCAAAATTTACGACCGAAGCAGAGATAGCGTTTATTCAATTTCATCGGAGGCCCTGCCCGGAATTTATGACAAGCCTGCTTTTTTGAAATTATATTCCAAAGACAGTGTTTATAATGACAAATACAAAGAGCCTAGAAGTCTAATCTGGCACGGTCCTTTTTTGCATGCAAATTCAAAAACAGCTGTTTATGACCTCAAATCTTTGGATGGCAAAGACCGTTGGATAATCAGCCTTGAACCAGAAACTGGAACTTATAAAATTCTTGACAGACAGCATGATGATGCCTGGATTGGAGGCCCCGGAATTGAAGGCTGGAAAGGCGTGGCTGGCGATGGCGGGTTCACTAAGGACGCTCAGTTTTATTGGTTCCATTCTGAAGAAAGCGGATTTTCACACCTCTACACTGTAAATTTAAACAGTTTGGAAAAAAGAGCACTGACTGCAGGTAAATACGAAGTGACAAAGTCCTTTTTATCTCAGGATGGCAAAAGTTTTTATCTCACAAGTTCTGAAGTCGACCCTGGAGAAAGGCATTTTTACAAACTCGATATCGAAAGTCTGAAAAAGCAAAAAATCACCTCAATGACCGGAAATAATGAGGTCTATATTTCTCCGGAC
>JBILRK010000463.1:0-2861 GCA_044372705.1 Saprospira sp.
GCGCTTTGTTGAAAAATCTCGAACAGTTGGTTGAGTTCCGTACAGGTATGAATGCAAGAACTGGTATTCCGGTCGAACATTTGGCGCATGGTTACGAGAAAGAAGTAGCTAGTCCGGTATATTCTACAGCAATCGGGCTTGTACTCAAAGGATTCGATGATATCGAAACTGGAAAAGTACGTCAATTCGCTAATTCTTATGCAGGAAACTACGTTCCCGCTGGCATTGAGGATAACGGAACAAGCATTCAAAATCAGAAAAAAGACAGACAAAAATCAAATTGGTTCGATAAGATTTATCAGCGAACTAAAACGTGGTTTGAGTCAGAACCAGATGCGGATTTAAAATAAAAGCATCAGATTCAAAAAAAAAGTCCTAAACTTTTCTGATAAAAGCATTGGTATTAAATTATAAATATGTTAATTTAGCGAATTGAACTGCTAAACTTTGTTTTGCTGTCTCAATACGAATAAATTCCATTTTTAAGACTTTTAGAACTCCGTCTTTAATATGTTCAATATACCCGATAACGAAACCTCCATCATTAAAGTAATTGGTGTTGGTGGCGGTGGAAGCAATGCAGTTTCCTACATGTATAAACAGGGAATTGTAGGTGTTGATTTCGCCATCTGTAATACCGATAATCAGGCAATGGCCCAAAGTCATGTACCTGTTAAAATACAACTTGGTATGAGTCTTACCGAGGGTAGAGGGGCTGGTTCTAAGCCAAATGTTGGTCGCGAATGTTGTCTCGAATCGCTTGAAGAGGTAAAAACTTTCTTCTCTGAAAATACAAAGATGCTCTTTGTTACCGCCGGTATGGGTGGTGGTACCGGCACAGGTGCTGCACCCGTTATTGCAAAAGCGGCAAGAGAAATGGATATTCTTACCGTGGCGATTGTTACGATGCCTTTTACTTTTGAAGGAAGACGTCGTTCACAACAGGCATTCGAAGGATTGGCAGAATTGAAGAAAAATGTGGATACGCTCATTGTTATTTCCAACGATAAGCTCCGCAAAATTTTCGGCAATCTAACTATTACCAATGCATTTGCACAAGCCGATGAGATTTTGACAACTGCTGCTAAAGGCATTGCCGAAATCATCACTGTGCCGGGTTATGTAAACGTTGACTTTGAAGACGTTAATACAGTTATGCGCGATTCGGGTGTAGCCGTAATGGGGACAGCTGCTGTTGAAGGTGAAGACCGTGCCATTCGTGCAGTTGAGGCTGCACTTCAGTCACCGCTTCTCGAAGATAGTGATATCAAAGGTGCCAAACATATCCTGCTTAATATTTCATCTGGTGCACGCGAGGTAACTATGGATGAGATTTTTGAGATTACAGAATATGTACAAGAGGAGGCCGGACAAGGTACCGATCTTATTTGGGGTAACTGTTTTGATGAATCTTTAGGCGAAAAACTTTCTGTGACAGTTATCGCTACCGGATTTAGCAGCAACAAGAAAGAAGGGCAAAACCGTACTGCTTCCAACGAAATATCGAATGCGGGTACTGATAAAAAAGTTGGTCCGCAAATCGAAAAGCAGCCTGTACGTGTCAATCTTGATGATGATGACGATTTTAGCAATTTTTCAAAGAACAGTGCTTTCAAAATGGAGCAGGATCAACAAAATTCCTTCGGAAAAAAAATTGAACCTATCCAATCAAAGATGTTAAATGAATCTCCTGAACCTTATTTTAAAGAAGAAGATCATTTTGCTCAAAATGAAAATGCTGAAGACAGAAAGCATAGACAGAAAGCTCAGGGTTATAAAATTGATAGTCCCGAACTGATTAGTGAGCTCGAAAACAAGCCGGCTTACCTCAGAAAAGGCCTCAAATTGGATAATATAGAGCATTCTTCCGAAAAGAATCTTTCCCGTTGGGTGATTAGCGATGAAGCTGCACCCGAAATAAAAGATTCTAATTCTTATTTACACGACAATGTTGATTAGTGTTTAATCAGTAAAAATATTTTCCATCCTAGAAAGCTGCCATTAGGCAGCTTTTTTTGTAAAAAAGCGGCAATATAGGATTTTATATCGACATAAACAAGGCAGTTTTACTTATTTACATAAGCGCCTGTAATTGTATAAAAACAACTTTTTTTTAATCAGTTAAAACAATATATTTGAATCATGTAATTATTGTTATCAAAAAAAATAATCAAAATATATGGCATTAGAATTAAGCCTTGACAGTATTAAGGACATGAAAAAGGCTGAGTATATTAAGACTTTTAAAAACAAAGCAGCCTGGAAAAAGGCAAAAGCAGCTATTTTTCTGGTCGATTATAAGCTCGAAGGCAAAAAAGCAGTAATTGCTATCCCTTTTAAAAAAGAGAATGAGATGAAACTTGAGATGAAAAGGCTCAAGAAGGAAAAGCTGCACTTAATAAAAAAATCAGGAGGAGGTACTATTTTATTCGGCAAAAATGCCAGTGGTGAAAGAGAGGCAAAAATAGAAATTAATATCGGTGGACTGAAACCGGAATTGTTAATCCTAAAGGGAAGTCCACTTTTTGATAAGATTAAAGTTAAAATACAGGCAATTCAGGTAGGTGAAGCAATTGATGATGCAGTTGCCTCAGCAGGTGAAGTTGATCCTAATGAAAATCTGCCAGAGGATAAATTTGAGGATGTAGCTGTTGATGAATCTCCCGATGAACTAACGGAGGTATCGGGAACATACAAAAACACTTCCCTTGAAGAGGAAATTACAGCATTGGCTAGTAAAATCACATTAGCCTTCAAAGAAAAAATACAACCAATTGCAAATTCAATAAAAACGAATGCTGCAACAAAGGAACATATACAGCAAACCAACGAAACTTCTGAACTAATAAATAGCCTTAAGG
>JBILRK010000464.1:0-2858 GCA_044372705.1 Saprospira sp.
AACAATGGTTAAGCCCCTTTATGCGACAAAAGAACTTGGGGAAAACCGCTTGAGAAAAGATTATGTTGACATCTATCTGTCTGATTTTAATGTACTTGCATCAGAAATGATTATTTATGATAAAGCGGTAAGAGATTCCATCATTAAAATGCCTCCCTTTGCAAAGGTTACCTATAAATACAAAGGCAAAGAAAAGAAAAATGAATTAACCTTGTATCCTGTAATCAACCCTTCTTTTGACAGAGGAGACGGACAACAGGGAAATCGACAGAAACTACTTCGCTATTATGTTGATATTGATGAAGATAACTTTTTTTTGACACAGGACATTGTCATGCAAAAGCTATTGCGCCCATATGAGTATTTCTTCGATAATCAGACTGTCAAGTAACTTAAAATATGAAGCAGCATTTTTTAATACTGGTAATTTTTCAATTATTCTTCTCCTGTTCTAATTTGTCACCAGCAGAAGAAAACATTCCCGAAAAAACTGAATCCATATCTGTAAATAAACCTAAAGGCGATTTATTTGAAGACGACAGTTTAAGTTTTGATGCACAGAAGGATAAGATATTCAGGCCTATTTTAAACAACAGTTCAAGATCTGACTCAAAAGAGCTTTTGCTAAAATTACAACAATCCTATCAAATTCAATTTGAACCTGGCCTAGAATTGACAAAACTTTATTCCGTTAAAATGTACGGCTGTAAAGATTCAATCTGGGTGATGGAATGCTCCGTTCCAAAAGATAGTATTTGCATGCCGCATGGTCGCAAACAACAATTCTTCTTCGACGCTAAAGGCCATTTAATTCATACAGACAAAGCAGCTACCATAAAATGGATCAATTTCAAAGAAAAGAATGGTCCATTGCTCATGACACTTAACAGCGATTGTAATGGAACCGGATATCATCATTTTTATAAATTCGACAATGCTGAGCTTTTGGATATATTTAATGTACTTTTGGAAAATACCCCAGCAACTTTCGATACAAACTTATCAGATGACATTGTTTATCAGCCTCAGGAATTGGAACTTAAAATGGAAGATAAAAATGGCGATAATATAAAAGATATTAGTTTCAAAGGGATGAAACAGATTTACAAAAATGGCAATTTTATTAAGTCAGTTCCAATAGAATATGTATTTATTTATCAGCCTGGTGAGGACTGGTTCCTATTAAAATCTTTGACCAAAAAAAGCATTTAGTAAAGTGTTTTTATTAGTTTTGTTAACAGCTTTTAGAATTAAAACTATGGTACCCTGTTAATTCTATCCTTATGAAAATCAAACTAATACTTTTCCTTTTAATGGCTTTTATATCGATAGAGGCTTGTGTTACAAAAAATGCTATCGTTCAAAAATCAGACAGTTCAATAAAAGAAAAAATGAACAAACTAATAGCTTATAAAGACGCTAATAATAATACTTGGGAAATCGACCCTGAAACTATTCGTTATAGAGCTATTAGTAATTCTCAGAGTTCAAGTGGATTGTATAATGGTGGAAAAGACCGTGATTTCAAAATAAACAAGGAACAGTATTCCTCTTTGCAGAATCTTGCTAAAAAAGCCTTAGCTGATAGTACTGCTCATATTGATAAAAGACTTATGGGTACTGTCTTTTTAGTTTTTGAGGATAATAATTTAATAATAGCAATGAATTCTGAGGTTCAAAAGGAATTAGAAGCATTTTTTAAGCTTCTAAAATAAGTTATTAAAGACTTTTTATAACAGAATTATTCAATCATTAAACTCTTTTTGATTTCCAATCAATTCAATTATAGACAGTGTTTTTATCATTTCATTTTCCTCAGTATTTAAATTTGTTTCAGTGATTTTCACTGCTTCAATCTTACCTATATCATCGGGAAGAGCAATTTTAGCAACTTCTTTATTGCCAATTTTCAGGGTATTAATTGCCGTCATTGAATTCCTTTCAATTTGAGCAATTTCATTATTTCTCAAGTCATACATCCTGCCATTGGCTCGCAACAAACCTATTTTATTGCCATCAACACTTATTTCGGTACCCTTTGTATTGGTTCTGAATACATATTCGTGATCATTGGTCAATACATAAATAAGATTGTTTTTAGTAGGACCGATATAATTTCTGAAGGCATAGGCAAAAACAGGATTTCCATCGGGAGACATGTAAACGCCTTTACCACTTCGCTGATTGCGTTTTTCTACAATTTGATCCATCTCCTGCGCAGAAATACCATTTTCGAATGGAACAAGACCACCCTTAAAATCTTTAACCAATTCTTTTATTTCCTTTAAATCAGCCATGACTTCATTGTCATCTGGTTGAACATTTCTTAAAAATTTAAGCAGAAAAAAAGCCGAAACGGCTAAAAGTAAAACTACAATTATAATCCAATGCATATACTTTTATTTAAAAAATAAGCTTGACCAAATTTATAAAAATTCTCTTATACTTAAATTTGGAAATAATTTATTTAAGGGCAATCCCATCGAAAATCGGATAAACTAAACTGCTGATTTCTAAAATCAAAATGCCACCATTCGTTTTGAACAGTTGTAAAATAATTTTGCTTCATTATCGTTAGCAGGGTCTTTCGATTTTTATTAACTATTTCTGAATGACCCTGATATGTCCACCAGGCTTCTTTGCCGAAATAATCAAATTCGGTACCCATATCCAAAATTTGGCCTGTTTTTAAATCATACAAACTCAAATCTACCGCCACTCCCCTACTATGCCTTGAGCCTAATTTAGGCGGATGAACATATCTGGCATCTGGCATTTTCTCCCATAGTTTCCACTGGGCTGAACTTGGTCGGTAACAATCATAAAATATAAAACCTAAACCTAAAGAATCCAGACTT
>JBILRK010000465.1:0-2857 GCA_044372705.1 Saprospira sp.
GTCTAAAATACAATTGTTCATTCCATGTTTTGTCGATCAGCTTTTTCCCGATTCGGCAGAAAATATGTTTAAAATTCTGAAAGAGGCTGGACTTGAGGTGGAATACAATCCAAATCAGACCTGTTGCGGGCAACCTGCTTTCAATTCGGGCTTTTGGGATGAGGCATCTGTGGTAGCCAAAAAATGGATTGAGGACATGCAAAAATTTGATTTAACAGTTGTTTCGCCCTCTTCGTCCTGTGTGGGTTTTGTACGAAATTACTATCAGGATATTTTTCCCGACAATGAAAGCTGTCAACTAATAAGCGCTAAGACCTATGAATTTACGGAATATCTGGTCGATGTTTTAGGGAAAACTGATTTTAATGCAAGGTTGGAAGCAAAAGCTGTTTATCATGACTCTTGTGCAGCTTTGCGTGAATGTAAAATTAAGGAAGCGCCTCGAAAACTACTTGCAAATGTAAGTGGATTAACATTATTGGAATTGCCAGATACAGAACAATGCTGTGGTTTTGGTGGCACTTTTTCGGTGAAATTTGAACCGATTTCGGCTGCTATGGCAGAGAAAAAAGTGCAGCAAGCCCTTTCAGTCGCTGCCGAAATAATAATTTCATCCGATTTATCCTGCCTCATGCAGTTAGAAGGCTATATATCAAAACATAAACTGCCCATCAAAACAATGTATATTGCTGATGTATTAGTTTGCAGATAAAAATTATCAACTATGAAATTGCTCGAGCCACTTAAATTAAATGATTTAATCTCATTGAAAAATAGAATTATCATGGCACCTATGACCAGAAGTCGTGTCGATAATAATGAGAGAACGGTCTCAGACTTACATGCTGAATATTACAGACAAAGGGCAGGAGCGGGACTTATTATAAACGAAGGCACAGTTGTTAGTGAAATGGCAGTTGGGTATTTAAGGGTTCCTGGAATTTATACAGCTGAACAGACCGAGGCATGGAAAAAAGTGACGGAGGCAGTTCATAAGGAATCGGGGCTTATTTTTTGTCAGTTATGGCATGTCGGCAGAATTACGCATCCAGTTCTAATAGGTGGAAGAACGGCACTTTCTGCTTCTGCTGTTAATCATAAAGGTAGAGTTTTGACTCCTGAAGCTGTGCTCGATGCGCTAAGCCCAAGAGAGATGGACAAAAACGATATAGAAACTGTGAAAAATGAATTTGTCCTTGCTGCAAAGAATGCTCTGGAAGCAGGTTTTGATGGCGTCGAAATACACTCGAGCAATGGCTATTTATTTCATCAGTTTTTCTCCTCTTCCTCCAATATTAGAACCGATGAATATGGTGGCAGCGTTGAGAATCGTGCCAGATTTTTCTTCGAAGTATTAGATGCCATGTTGCAAGTAATTCCTGCTCAAAGAATTGCAGTTAGATTAAATCCTATGATGCACGATAGTATTGGAATTCTTGTCGATGAATATACACTGCCTGTTTTCGATTATATTGTGCAGCGTTTGAATGATTATCCTATTGCATTTTTGCACCTTACCCGACCAACAAAAATCTTAGATTTGCCATACTTTGAAAAAGACATTATTGGCAGATATCGAAAAATCTATCAAGGAATACTCCTTGTTAACGGCGCTTACAGTCCTGAAGAAGCAGAACTGGAAATTAGTTCTGGAAGGGCAGATGCTGTAGCATTTGGAAAACTCTTTATATCGAATCCAAATTTGCCGGAAAAAATAAAAAATGGCGAAGCATTGAAAGAATGGGATCAGGCCAGCTTTTACAGTCCCGGGGAAAAAGGCTATACAGATTATTAGCTATTTAAAGAACTAGTTTTTTAACCCAATAATTCTCCAGACATCCATGATATTCATGAAGAAGGGTCCATATTTCTTTTTTAAGGCCTGTTCTTCTTCTCTTTTCCAATAATGCAAATTGCTGACGGTGTAGAGATAGCCAAAGTTATAGGCCGTTTTACTTTTGTATTTTTCAGAAAGTAACTTGTTTGGATAGCGGTAGAGTTTTTCCTGATTTTTAACAATTCTTAGTGCGTCTTCCCTTATTTTTGCAGCATTTACAAGTCTGGAACTACTGTCTGCAAACACAGTTTTATTGATAGCTGCTTCGCGTTTTTCAACATAATAGCTCAAGATTTGTGCCTTGTGTTTAGCCCTTAGAGCTGTAATTTCTAAACCATTCACAAGCTCTGCCATTTCAGCATTTTCATATTTATCCGATTTTATTTCGGCAATCAAAGCATTGCTTTGTTGGGCAAATAATAAAAGCGGTTCAATTACATTTTTTTTGAGCGTATCTAATTGATAAGGCATGGCCTTTTCTGACAAATATTTGTTAGTATAGAATGGTTTTGGTTGAAATTCAAGGTTCATAAATGCCGGTAATTCATCCGCAAATGAAAGCGGAGAGAGGTAGCGAATCAGTTCCTTGTCCTTTATGAATTCTTGCTGCAAATCCAAAATTTGATTCAAAACCTTGTAAGTAGTGGCATCGGGTTGTACTACAGTTAGGTATTGACCTGCTTGATTTTTCGGGGTTTTGCCATTAAATTCCTGCTTCCAGCTCCAACGAGCGATACTCCAATCCGTCAACCAATATCCCCATTCCCAGCCCGAACTAAAGGTTAGATGCCCTTCAGCTCCCAGAGAATCCGTCAATAAAATATCATCCAGTCTAGCATTTAAATAGGGCAGAAGCGTCATTGGAACCGAATTGTCAAAGGTAATCCAGTAGGCCGATTCGGGGTAATACCAGGTCTCGCGCTGTTTTACCTCTTTATTAAAAACATCCTGCATGTGTTTCAGGTTGGCATTCCTGTACACAGGCGCTTTTTTGTCAGATAATCCGTAAAACATCACAGT
>JBILRK010000467.1:0-2855 GCA_044372705.1 Saprospira sp.
CAAGGCATTCGAGGCTTTTGGGAACCATGCTTACAAAGAAATGGCGCTAAAAAATATTGAATTTCTTTGTGATAATTTTTTGAAAGAAGATGGCACCCTCTTGCATGATTACAAAAATGGTCAAGCCAAAACAAATGGATTTTTAGACGATTATGCTTTTTTTATTGAGGCACTTATCTCGGTTTATGAAATAACATTTGACAAGAAGTACTTGAAAACTGCTTTAACGTTGAGCGAATTGGTTATACTATCCTTTTACGATACCAAGGATGGACTGTTTTTCTACAGTAGCAAAAATCAAAAAGACTTGATATTGAGAAAAAAAGACCTTTACGACAATGCACAACCTTCTGGCAATTCAACTATGATAGGCAATCTTAGGGTTTTAGGAATGCTTTTCAATCGTGCTGACTTGTTGGAAATTTCCGAGAACTGTTTACTTCCTTTGAAAAAAAGCATTTTGAAATATCCTCAGTCATTCGCACTTTGGGCCAATCATTTTTTCCCCTGTTGTTATCCTGTCAAAGAAATTGCCATTACAGGTTCCGATTACCTCAATTATGCGTTGCATTTAAAGCAATATTACCTGCCATTCAGCGTTTTTGCAGCCGCCGAAGATGCAGTATCTGAAATTGCGCTGCTTAATGAAAGGTATGCCGAAAAAGGGGAAACACAGATTTTTGTCTGCAGCAATTACAGTTGTCAACTTCCCGCTAAAAATCCTGCCGACGCAATGGAATTATTGAACTGAGCACTTGATTGGTAGAACCTTGTTAATATTTATCAATCTTTTGATTTTTTTTATACCTTTGGGATAATTTTAATTTTTACAGGTTTGTTGGACAATAAAAAATACAAAATTTGGGGCATCCTAGCTTTTTTGGTCATCTTAGGGACCATAGCTACCTATTATTTTGTCCGCAACACGCCTTTTATGAAAAGAAGTCTCTTGTTGACAGCTGAATTTGAATCAATCAGCACACTGAGACTTGGAACCCGAGTATATTTTTACGGTATGGAAGTTGGTAAGGTGCATGACATTTACCTCAATCCGGAGAATGGGCACATTATGGTAGATTTTGATGTAAAATCTGGAATATCTGTTCCACATAATGCCGAAGCTGTTGCCTATGTTCCAAGTATTATGTACTCTGCAAGACTTGAAATACGCTTTCAGGCAGATGGAACACAGGAATTTCTGGAAAATGGTGACATTATTCCCGGTTCAGTTGGTTCCTACATATTGGATATGAAAAAACAGTTGGACCCATACGCTAAAATGGCCGATAGTATGGTAATGGCACTTTTCCCGAGCAAAGATAGTGCAAGACAAATTATCGAATCTGCAGAAGCAAGCATCAGTCAGTTTTACAGAGCCAGCTCTGGCATGAGCAAAAGTTTAAGAAGCAATGAAAAAAGTATTGAATCGAGTTTAACAGCTTTGGAAAAACTTACTGCAGATCTTGCTAATAAGGAAGGAAGCATTAATAAAATGGTACTTAAGTTAAATAAAGCTACAGGAGATGCTGCGAAAACCAATTATACAACTAGTTTGTCAAAGCTACATCCCGACTCAATACAGATACCCGATATCGGTCAATACAGCGCCAAAATTTCAGCTATCAGCAAAAAAATGGAGCAGATTAACAGTGGGGTTGACACGAGTCTTTATAAATTGGTTTATGATGAAAAGTTTAAACAAAAAGTCATCGACAAAAATAACTCTCTAAAAATGACCTTTAGAGACATAAGGGAACATCCTGAAGAAAACATCCGTATTATTAAGAAAAAATAAACAAACGCTCTACAAAGGCATGAAAATCAGAAACGAAGTAAAAGTTGGCATCTTAGGTATTGTTGCCATTTTTCTGCTCATTTGGGGTTATTATTTCCTCAAAGGGAGTAACATTTTATCATCGAGCTATACCGTAACAACAGGTTTCAATAATGTTGACGGCCTTGCAGCCGGTGCCCCAGTTACCATCAAAGGCTATCAGGTGGGCGCTGTTACAGATCTATACATCGATAAAAACAACCCTTCGCTTATTAAGGTTACCCTCACGCTTGACAAAGCGACTAAGGTGCCTAAAAATGCAATAGCCAATTTGGTGCAGCCAAATATTATGAGCGGTAAAACAGTGGAATTGAAATTTGAAGGTGGCTGCGATGGGGAGAACTGCTTAAAAAAGGGTGACTTCATTGAAGGCCGTGTAGGAAGTATGTTCGATATGGTCGCAGAGGCAGCCAAGCCTTATGTCGAGAAGATAGACTCTTTCAGGTCGGTAATTGAAGAAATTGCAAAAGCTGAGGAAGGTGGTCTGCGCAAATCGGCCGAAGAGATACAGGCTACTGTAAGTAATCTCAAGGTGATTAGTGATGTTATGGCGGTGCTTTTGGAAAAATCGACTGGCAACTTTGTAAATACCATGGATCATCTCGAATCGATCACTGGTAATGTGCGCAAAAATAATGAGCAAATCACCACGCTCATGGCCAATGTAACTGCCATTACCGAACAATTGAAAAATGCTGAATTGGATAAAACAGTTAGCACTACCCGTGAAACGGTGGAGAAATTTGGTAAGGTGGCCGATGATGTCAAAACAGTTCTTGCCGAGACCAATAAACTTATGACTCAATTGCAGGTACTGACCGATCTTTCAAAACAGGATGGTCTGTTGGCAGCTCTGGTGAATGACAAACAATTCCTGGCAGATGTTAAAAAAACTATAGATGAAGTATCGCTGTTGGTAGAAGACATTCGTGAACATCCCGAAAGATATCGCACCGTGTTGAGTGGCAAATACAAGCCCTACGGAACTGGTAAGGCCTACGAAAAAGAGAAGGCATTGGAA
>JBILRK010000468.1:0-2852 GCA_044372705.1 Saprospira sp.
CCGAAGAATTAAAATCGGTATTGTCAAAAGTTATCCCTTCTGTATATCCCTACTGGGTTATGCTCTCAAACGGAACTTTTATAGTTTTGGAAACTGAAAAAGCAAGAAACCGATCTGATCTGAGAGATTGGATAAATGAGTTACTGAGCGAGTTTGAACGCTATAAACTCACTGTTTTTGCTTTCATTGAGGATATTGTTCACATAGGAGGAATTGGCTGGATTGTAACCAATAGATACGGAGCTTATACCTTTGTACATTCTTCTGAATTCAATGAGACGGAGCCATCCGAGTTGGCAATTTCTGTAAAAGGCTGCCTTAATTTTTTCAGAGATTGCTCTGAAAAAGAAATAGTACACATTGAAGTTCCTCTTAAATAGGCCAATTCATCATCATATAATGCAAAAGGGCTTTAAAACTTAGTTAAGTTTTAAAGCCCTTTATTATTATTTTATTAAGTTTCTAATTTAAAGACATTGCCATGATATTTTCATTTGAGAAATGGAACATCAATGGTATAATTTGATTGCTCATCATATTATTCAGTGGCATTTCATCCAGGATCTCGTTAACATCATCTTCTGTTTCGGCAACCACTACCATCCATAGCCTGCTGCGGTCTTCAGATAGGGAATAGGAGCGCACTTTACCCAAAGCCATCAGTTCATCTATTTTACTCCGCTGTTGGGGAATTTTAGATAAAAACTTGGGATTCAGCACTTCGGGCAACTCAAATTCAATCATATAAAACTGACTCATAGATATTATTTTTGTTTAACAACACTAAGTTAATCAATTTTATGAATCGATATTTTAAAGGGACTAAATTTTTTAAATAATTTTCCTTTGTCTTTAAACACTTTCAGGTTGAAGCATGGGGAGTTTTGGCAGAAAAGTCATTGACTTAGATAATTATGACAAATTCAATTCGAAAATAAATTAATCGAATACTTGGCTGTACCGTTTCCAAAATAAAAGTGAAAGTATGCCCAATTCCCAAAAATGTAGCCCCATAACAAAGAAATCTGCTATGATAAAGAGCCAAAAAAGCCAAAAAAGTATGCTGTCGAATCTTCTACTGAAAAAACCAAGCAAGAAGCTTAGTTCAATCAGTGCAGCGCCCCACCACAAGCCGTTGGCAAACATTGGATTGTCAATAAGATAGTTAATCCAGTCGCTGTAAAGCGAGCTATCATCAGATGTTAGCAATGAAGCATGTTGCATCTTCAGTGTGTTGATCATTTGTCCTTCATGCCATAAAGCTCCTCTGCTAAGTTTCCAAAAGAAGGCAGAGGCCATCAAGAAACAGGTATAATATCGAATTGCAGAAAAAACTGTTGAAAATCTCAGGTTATCTTTGAAACATAGCAAAAATGCCATTGCAATGGCCCCAATAAGCGTATGCTCCTGATGTGTAGCAGAAACATTGTATGCCGAAAAATAAAGTACGAATATTGGCAGGTAAAACAGGGCATAAATTCGATTTGAGGGGTAGGCAATCATCAAAATCGGCAGAATGAAAAGTAATAAGTCAATGCCCAATGAGAGTGGCATAAATTGAATTAAAGCCTTTAAAATCCCAACACTATCGAGTAACCAATAAAAACGGTCTGCCTTTGTATCAGAAAAAATAGGCTGCATCAGCTGCGAAAGACCAATTCCCTGACAGAGTCTGCAAATCCAGATGAGCAAAAGGGCAGCTGCAATAATACGTGTTAATTGCAAACGTGCATCTTCCCGACTGTCAATGCTGATATATCGGTTGCTCATTTGTTCGAATTAGTTTATAAGGTTTATCAGCGCTGTAAAACTGATGTATAATAACAGCCTTTTCAACTTTTATATCCGTATGTCTTTCAAGGTATGCCTTTAGCCATAGGCCAAAAGTTTCAGATTTTTCTGCATTTGCCAATTGGTACTCCATATATACCTTTGAAAAGGGCGCTTTATTCAAATCAAATTCAAGGTCATTTATCAGCAGTTTGCTATGCTCTAAATACTTCGGTTTATTACTTTTTTCAGAGTACATGCCATAATTCCAAAAAGGGAAGGTTTCAACACCTTTTATAGTGAAAAGGGCTTGTCCAGCAATAAAAGCTAGAAAAAATAAAAATAGGAGTTTATCCCTTTGTATGCAATTTGACCAAAACATATCATTGAACATTGAGCATTGAGTATTGAGTATTTATCATTGAACATTGAGCATTGAGTATTGAGTCTTGAGCATTGAACATTGAGTATTGAGCATTTTTCTTTCTTCTAGTTTCTAAAAAAAAACTGCCACTAAATCCTGGCTACTAAAAAACTAGTCCCTAGTCCCTAAAGAACTGGCTACTGGCTACTATATAACTAGTCCCTAGTCCCTAAAGAACTGGCTACTGGCTACTATATAACTAGTCCCTAGTCCTTCGTACCTAAAGATACCTGGTTACTAAACTACTGGCTACTGGCTACTAAATAATTCTTTCAACTTCTTCTAATAACATTCTTCCCAAATGGCATTTTCAAAATGTAGTACAAATATTCTATTGAGAGCATTTTTCTTGTACTATAGTTATTTTGAGATTCCATTGGAAATCGTTGTAGATTTTTTTCAATAAGATCAGATTTGAGTCCTGCACCTCCAAAACAGAGATCAAATTTTTCTTTTTCGAAAATCTGCTCAAAAAAATCTTTTTTAACGCCATAATCTGTAAATGGAAAGGCAAAAACGCGATAGTTAAGATCAAATTTCTTTTCTATAAATTGTTGCGATTGAATTGTTTGATTCAATTGTTCTTCAAGGCTGATGTCTTTGTATAATGGGTGATCCTTGCTATGACTTCCAATGCTGAAACCTTGATTTATAAGCT
>JBILRK010000471.1:0-2848 GCA_044372705.1 Saprospira sp.
TCACAAACTCAAACATGAATTATAAACTCAAAAAAAATAACATAATTTTTGTAACTTGGTACACAAATTGGATTATTAAATAAAAAGAGACACTTTTAATGTATAATTAACCATGAACAAAAAATATCTAACGCTAATCCTTACCTTATTTCTAGCTGTTTTTCAATTGATAGCACAGAAAGACAGTGCTCAGATTATCAAAGCTATCGAAAAATCAGACAGTGTCATTATCAGACGTCAGCACAAAGAAATAGATCTGATGTATGACTCGGTTTATCAGTGGCGGATTAAACAGACACATTTGGATGATGTATATATTCCAATGGATTTATTGGATTGTTTTAAGCAGTTGGATAAGCTTATGGAAGAACCCGTCAAAAAGCGTTTTATGGAATTTTCAGATGAGGATGCCGACAGAAAAACACATGCCAGCATGGGGCTTTGGATTGATCATAAATGGAAATTGACAGATGGTTCCAGATTGTCTGCTTATTTTAAGAAAATGGGCGTGCCGCACCCTGATTATATGGTTGGTGTAATCATAACATCTTATCATCGCCATCTACATAAAAGAGAACTTAAGGTTAAGGAGCAGGTAGCCTTTTTTAAAGAAAAATGGAAAAATGAACAAAAAGAGATGGCAAAAGAAATCATTCAAAAAAATTAGTGAATAAAATAGTGAAACAAAAAAAGCAGCTTTTGGCTGCTTTTTTTATTCTAACCTGCAACGAGTGCACTGGTTGGATTTTCGTTAAAAATATCTGATTCCACAACGCCGTCTCTTAACCTTACTATTCTGTGGCAATGATTGGCTATGTCAGGTTCGTGTGTGACAATTACAATGGTATTGCCTTTTTTATGAATCTCTTCAAATAGTCCCATAATCTCTATTGATGTTTTACTGTCCAAATTACCTGTGGGCTCATCGGCAAGAATTAGCGAGGGGTTATTCACCAGTGCTCTTGCAACAGCAACTCTTTGACGCTGACCACCCGATAATTCATTGGGTCTGTGATCCATACGGTCGCCCAATCCTACAGATTCCAATACCTCTTTGGCACGCGCCAATCTTTTAGATTTTGACCAGCCGGCATAAATCAAGGGCAATGCCACATTTTCAAGGGCGCTCAATCTCGGTATGAGGTTAAATGTTTGGAAAACAAAGCCAATTTCAATGTTTCTGATTTCTGCAAGTTCATCATCGGCCATTGTACTAACATCCTTGCCATTTAGAATATAATTTCCTTCAGTGGGACTGTCGAGACAGCCAATCATATTCATCAGTGTGGATTTTCCAGAGCCAGAAGGGCCCATAAGTGCCATATAATCACCTTTATATATTTTAAGATTGACAGACCGCAGTGCATGTACGAGTTGGTCGCCCATGCTGTATATTTTTTTCATATTTTGTATGTCAATCAAGACCTGTTGCTCACTCATTATCATATATTTAAAAGTTGATTAAGCTTCATATTGAAGTTTTTATCTGTCAATATATCCAAACTGGTAATAAAATTATAAACTTGTTTTATCATATCACTTTATTTTGCTTAATTTTAGCCTTAAAATAAAATTATTTCGACCAAATGAATCAGGACAATAACCCAAAACATATTGTTATCTCTGGTAATATAGGCGCCGGGAAGACTACACTTAGTGAAAAACTTAGTACACATTTTGGCTGGGAGGTAAACTACGAATCGACCGATGATAATCCATATTTGGAAGATTTTTATAATGATATGGGACGCTGGTCATTCAATCTACAGGTATATTTTCTCAATAGTAGATATGAGCAGGTGCTAAAGATAAAAAATGGCGATAAAACTGTCATTCAGGATCGGTCAATATATGAAGATGCCTATATTTTTGCACCCAATCTAAATCAGATGGGGCTCATGTCCTCTCGTGATTTTGAGAATTTTTTCAGACTTTTTCAGCTTATGAATTCCCAAATTCAAGCTCCTGATTTACTGGTCTATCTCAAAGCCAGTGTGCCTACATTGGTGAGCCATATTCAGAAAAGGGGAAGAGCTTACGAAAACAGTATGAGTCTAAATTATTTACAGCTTTTGAATGAAAGATACGAAGAGTGGATTTCAGGTTACAATGAAGGGAAACTGCTCATTATAAATTCCGATGGATTAGATTTTGTAAATAATGGAGATGATTGGAATTTCATTGTAGATAAAATAAACCAGGCCTTGAAAGCCTAAGATTTTTTGCATATTTTTGCACATAAAAAAAACAAACCATGACATCACTAGCATTCAAACTGCCCCTGGCCTTTCTTTTTTTTGTAACAATCTTAATGGTTTCCTGTAACAGTTCAGGTGGTGCCAATTCATCAGCGGCCTCATTGAGTGTCGAAACTAGTCTGGAAGGAGAAAAATTTCCGGATGGTGGTGGTTTTAAGGGAAGATACAATGATCGAGTTTTTTATATCGAGGTCATAGAATCTGCTGTCAGTGGATTTGTTCGATATAAGAACAGTGGAAAAGAAAATCGCTTGATTGGCAAAAAATCTTCACCATTCGATTTTCAATGTGAGGAATTGAATGCAGAAGATGTTCCTGTTGCACAAATAAGGGGTAAAATAAACAATAAAGAAATCGGTGCAGACTTGGAATACAGCATAAAAAATAGTTCCGAAAGTTTTAGATTAAAGGCCGATAAATAGTCAACAATGAAAAATTGCTCTGAATAAAAAGGTCATTTTTTTATTTTCAATTTTAGAATATTGTCCAACTCGGTAACAGTTTTTAATTTTAACTCATAAGTTAGAACAGATTAAAATTTTGGATTACAGTTAATTTCATATTCTCCAAATGAAAAGAATACTAATTTT
>JBILRK010000472.1:0-2843 GCA_044372705.1 Saprospira sp.
ACTGTTTATTGTCGCGGGTGCAATCTGTTGCGCTTTTGCGAAGATGCTGAGGTGTAGGAGGAAAATGAGTAGAAAGGGATACATGTTAGTAGTAGGACTAGAGGATAATTGCTTACTTGATAGTTGGCTTGTTAGTAGTTGGTCTTGTTTGGAGAACGAGATGGTAGTTGGTAGTTGGACGTTAGGATTATTGATTGTTGAACAGTTGAAGGATTGATAGTTGGACTAGTGAATAATATTACATCATCTCAGACAATTCCAGCCAGCGCATTTCCTTATCTTCCAATTCTGATTGAATAGATTGAAGCAGTTTGGAGAGTTCCATGATTTTGTCAGGATTCAAGTCCGGATTATTAAAATGTTCTGTGATTTTAGCTTTGTCTTCCTCGAGTTTTTGTATTTGTTTTTCAATTTTTTTAAATTCCTTGCGATCATCCTGCGAGGCTACAGCTTTGGATTTCTGTTCGGTTTTTTGTTCCGATTTTTGAGCAGAGGCCTCATTTTTCATCACTTGAATTTCATGCTCCCTTGCCATGCGGTAATCGGTATAGTTACCGGGAAAATCGCGGACATTGTCCGTTTCTCCCAATACAAAAACATGCTCAACGATTTTGTCCATAAAATAACGGTCGTGCGAAACTACTACAACCACACCTGGAAAATGTTGCAAAAACTCCTCCAATACCTGAAGTGTCATGATATCGAGGTCATTGGTAGGTTCATCCAGAATCAAGAAATTTGGGTTTTTTATCAGTAGAGTTAAAAGAAACAATCTTCTTTTTTCTCCCCCACTCAGTTTAGACACAAAGGTCTGTTGTTTTGGACCATCGAAGAGAAAACGTTCCATAAGCTGCCCGGCCGACATTTTTTTGCCACCATTCATTGGAATGTATTCTGCAATGTCTTTTACTACATCAATCGCTCTTTTATCTTCTTTTATCTTCATACCCTTTTGGTTATAATAACCTATTGAAAGGGTTTCGCCATGAACAACTTTGCCACTGTCGGGCTCGGTAATACAGGCCATAATGTCGAGTAAGGTTGACTTTCCGGTTCCGTTTCTTCCTATGATGCCCACTCGGTCGAAGGGAGCAAATTTATAATCAAGATTTTTGAAAAGACTATGCCCTTCATAAGCCTTGCTTACATTGTGAAGTTCCAGAATTTTACTGCCTAGGCGGGTCATCTGAATATCGAGCTGAACCAGGTCTTCACCAAGTTTTTGCTTTGATTTTTCCTCAATGCTGTAAAATTCATCAATCCTGGATTTGGCTTTGGTGCCCCTTGCCTGCGGTTGACGGCGCATCCATTCCAGCTCTTTTTTGTACAGTTGCTTGGTTTTATCCAAGACCACAGCCATGTTGATTTCACGTTCGGCTTTTTTCTCTAAAAACTGTGTGTAGGTACCTTGGTATTTGTACAAAGTTCCATGTTCCAATTCCAAAATATGATTGCAGACGGCATCGAGAAAATAACGGTCGTGCGTTACGGTAAGCAGCGTTATTTTTGATTTTGACAGATAATCCTGCAGCCATTCAATCATCTCAAGGTCAAGGTGATTGGTAGGCTCATCCAGAATAAGAAAATCGGGTTCATCAATTAAAACTTTAGCTAAGGCTACCCTTTTACGCTGACCGCCCGACAATGATTTTACCTTTCTGTCGAGATAATTAACTTCCAGTACCGATAAAATTTGCTTAACCCTTGCTTCATAATTCCAGGCATCGAGTCGGTCGATGTCTGAAATGGCTTTCTGCATGGCATCTTCATCTGCATGATTCAAAAGGCTCTGTTCATAGGCAGCAATTGCCTGCATCACAGGATTCTGTGATTTGTATACAGCGTCGAAAACGGAAAAATTTTCATCCAGTGCTGGTTCCTGGCTCAAAAAAACGGTGCGGATATGTGGATGTAGCCAATATTTGCCTGTGTCGGGCGTTTCCAATCCAGCAACAATATTGAGCAGAGAGGTTTTTCCTGTTCCATTCTTGGCAATAAGAGCAACCTTATCGCCCTGATTGATATACATGGTGATGTCACTGAAAAGCACGCGATCACCAAATGATTTTGATATATTTTCTACTGCTAGATAATTCATAATTAAGCTTCAAATGTTATCTTCTAATCTCCATCTTCATTGTTTCCGAACTGCTATTCTCTCCTATCATTCTGTAAAAATAGTTTCCTTGAGGCCAGTCGGCAGTTTCAATATTCACACCTTGCACTCCATCCGAAATGTTTTTCTGGTACATCAGATTGCCAAGGGCATCGAAAACCTGCAAATGATATATTTTGTCATTAAATGTAGTATTGCTAAAAGGTATGAAAACCATTTCGGAAGCTGGATTGGGACGATTTTGCTCCAGTAATGAATAGTTTCTTCTGGCGATACTGCCTGATGGCGAACTGGCTCCCAAAACACTTACATTCACATCATCGAAATAAAATCCATCGGCCCTCACCCACTGATCTGCCCTAAGGACTAAGAGGATACTTACAGAAGAATCGCCCAGAAAATCGTTCAGTGACATATTTTCATTGACCCATTGCGTTTGTCTGCCATCGAAAAGCGGTTCATTTTCTGCCTGATAAACTGTTCCTGCATTTGTGTAGCTTCCGCAAAGCGCTATTCTTGCACCATCCGACCCAATGGCAAAAACCTGTAAATAATCATAATCGGTCTCTATGTCCCATTTTGCCCAAAAATTCAATACAGCATCGCTTGCCCCTCTTAGGTCGATGGGATTACGCAACAGCAAT
Source organism: Saprospira sp. (assembly GCA_044372705.1). Classification (GTDB taxonomy): domain Bacteria; phylum Bacteroidota; class Bacteroidia; order Chitinophagales; family Saprospiraceae; genus Saprospira. Next base: position 2,761 of record JBILRK010000472.1, read on the forward strand.
TCGGAGTTTGAACTATTGTTATAATCGGAATTTGGCGAGTCGGTAATAGAGGATGGAGCGGAATAAAAATCACTTGTTGTAAG
>JBILRK010000473.1:0-2829 GCA_044372705.1 Saprospira sp.
AATAGTGATAAATATTTGGCAGTGATGGAAGGACATGATGGAAACATTGTTTATCACCGACATACGCCACAGAGTATCAATGTAAAAAGATCCGATATCAAGAAACTCGCAAAAGTGATTAGCGAGGTAAAATAATTTTTTTGGATAAAATGATGGAAGATTGCAGCGGGCGCTTAAATAAGTGCCCAGAATATTGCTTATTGGGTATTGCATGCAAATGCTTAAAAATTTCATCTAACATTAAACAATTGGATTGAGCAGTTTTATCAACAGTATCTCCAGTGCAGTTTCTGCCTTCAGATCTCGCAAATATGTCAACTCGCTTCACGAACTCTCTGAAGCCTTTGAGCTGCTTGAATCTGAACAGCTCTTGAAGATTGATTCAGGAATTTTTAACGCATTGCACGATGCGCTTGATATTACTGTTTTGATGGCAGAACTGCCTGTTTTTGAAAAAAATGAGTTTATCGAATCAACGATCAGGAGTATTAAAATAGCGCTTCAGGCATTTACAAAACCCGAAGGTGGCACCACTGCTGACATACTGAATAGCCTCGATGATTTTATTCTGCTTGTGGAAGGAATGAATGTCGCTATGAAATATCTCAATCTGAAAAAATTCAGGGCAGATGACTTTCCTCCTCAGGTTTCTTTTGAAATAAGTGCCGATGGAATGATAAAATTATATGTCTGGACAGCAGAAGAGGAGGGGAGAGTAGCCAAAATCAGTCACCTAAAAGCAGAATTTGACAATCTTTTTGAAAAGGAAAGAAAATCAAAAAAATATTATCTGGAAGTTATCGATGATCTATTCGAGCAGCAGTTATATCAGGAATGTTCAAAACTGATGGAACAAGCCATGTTGGAACATGAAAGCCTGAAAGAAATTTTATATGTAAAAATGGGTTTTGTGCTCTTGAAACTTGAAAAAGCAGTAGAGGCGCTCGACTATTTTATAAAGGCAAGGGTATTGGGTGCACCCAAAATCGCAATAGCTGAAGGCGTAAAAACAGCTTGCGCTGTTATGTTATCCGATCCCGAGTACAAAAATCAGCGTTTAAAACTCCAAGACCTAATGGATGATTTTTCCTGAGGCCCGATTATTGACCAATAATTAGTTCAGCTGCAGTTTTTCGGTGCAGGCCCACGCCATATTCAAGGTTCAAGGCCGATTTTAAGATACGGTAGTCTTTTTTCGAATTCATAAAATCGAGTCCGCTTACATCGAGCAGCAAAATAGGTAGTTTGTCCTGATGTGTTCTGAAAAACTCGAAATAAGCCTGTTGGATTTTATGTAGGTATTCGCCCGATATATCTTCCTCATAACTACGGTTTCTTTTTTTGATATTTTGCAGCAGTTCATCGACCGGCCTGTGCAGATACACCAACAAATCGGGCTTGGGAAAAGAAGCGTTGAGGGTATTAAAAAGGTTTTGAAAAAGCCTTAATTCCTCACCAACCAAGTTTTGGCCGGCAAAAAGCAGGGTTTTCGAGAAAATATAATCCGACACCGTGTACTGTTGAAAAAGATCCCTCTCCAACAAAAATTCCTGCAATTGTTTGTGCCTTTCCGACATAAAAAATAATTCTACAGGGAAGGAGTATCGCTCAGGATTTTTATAAAACAAAGGCAAAAAAGGATTGTCAGAAAACTGTTCCAAAATCAGTTTTGCATCGAGCTCAGCGGCAATTTTCTGGCAGAAAGAGGTTTTTCCTGCACCTATATTTCCTTCAATTACAATATAATTTCCATTTGCAATCTGCATGCGTGCTATATCGCTTTTATTTCGAGTTTATCGCTGCAGCGCTCCAAAAGCTGGCTTACGGTCAACTCCAAAATAGGGTGAATTAAATCGGGAGCAATTTCGCAAAGCGGCACCAAAACAAAGTTGCGAAGATGCATATACGGATGCGGAATACTCAAATTTTCCAACTGTACTGAGCGCCCGTCATAAAGTAAAATATCTAAATCGATGGTTCTTTCTCCCCAAAGTATGCTGCGTTCGCGGCCCAGTGATTTTTCAATGTTGAGACAGCCTTGCAGCAATTGTGCCGGACTAAGTGCAGTTTCAATTTCAATGACCTGATTGTAAAAATTAGGCTGTTTGGTATGTCCCCAGGCAGCTGCTTCATATACTTTTGACGCTTTTACAACTTTACCGAGTTGAATGCCAATCTGCTCAAGCGCTTGCTTTAAAAATTGAAGTCGGTCGCCCAAATTCGAACCCAGCGAAATATATACCTGTTTAGCTTTCATAATCTGGCCATTTATCCAAAATTAGTTTAATATTATTATAAATGGGCTTTTTGGCTTTTAGTTCATTTAAGTCTGTCCATTGTACAAGTTCAATACCTTCTTCGCTTTGGGGAATAAGTGCTTTACTTTTCGATTTCATTTCGTACCAATAGCTGACTTTCAGCACCCTGCGATTTTTTCGAGTATCGAAATAGGTGTGGTAGGTTTTGGTCAGAAATCTTTTCAGTTTTACATGCTCCAACCCAGTTTCCTCCTCAACTTCCCTAATGGCGGCATCTTCATAACTTTCCCCTTTTTCTACCTTTCCTTTGGGCAAATCCCAGACGCTGTTTCTCAAAATTGCCAAAACTTTGTTTTCTTCATTAAAAACCAATCCGCCTGCAGCTTCGATTATTTTGTAGAATTGACAGAAAACCCTGAATAATTCTTTTAAATTTGAGCTGTAAACAGTTTCTGAATCAGATGCGTAGCTTCCATTTTCGAAAGCATCGACCAAAGTTGGCAGCATTTGGGGGTTTTTATCATAATTGACCAATTTGCTGTTAATGTTTGAATCATCCATCTGGTCTGTC
>JBILRK010000474.1:0-2818 GCA_044372705.1 Saprospira sp.
GCATTGTTCCGTCGGAACTGACTCCGAGTCCTGCTTTGAGCAAATCATCGTAGAGATAATGTGCAGATGCTGTAAAATTTAGCGGCGATGAAGGAGCATATTTAATCCAGAATGTAGGCATTAAATAATGTTTGTGCGCAGATTTTCTGGAATAATCCTGAATGCGGAATTTTCCGCCAGCCTGTACATAAAAGTGGGCCACCCTTCGAATGGTTGAAAGTGCCAGGTCATCGTTGAATTTTACCCGCATGGAAATCAATTGTGGCACCGAGAAACCTATATAATAAAGGTCGTTATAATAAAAAATTCCGGCTCCTGCATCGGGCATAAACTGTGATTCATTGTTGCTGATAATCAAGGGATCATCGGCATCGAGATATCTCAAATCGGCTCCACGCAATCTGTACCCTAAGCCAGACAGTGAAATGCCCATAGAAAGTCTATTGCGTTTCCATTCTCCGTTTTTCTCCGATTTGAAGGGGATATGATAGGCATAATTGAGCGTTACACCAGTAAAAGAGGTTGGTCCAGTTTTATCATGCACAAAATAGCCGCCATAGGCCATGTTTTTGTCTTCCTGAAAATGATTAAAGGCAATATTTCCCGTTCTCGGAGCATTTGGCATATCTGTCCACTGATGACGGTATCCTGCTGAAACAGTCGTACTACTCTCCCAACCCATCATAGCAGGATTGAGCAAAAAACCATTATAGTTGTATTCACTCAACAATGGCAGCTGTTGAGCCGAAAGGCTTTGATTGGCAAAAAAGAGTAAAAAAATTAAAAAAAGAGCGGCAAATTTCATCAGGCACTATTTTGATTCGCAAGATAAGCGATTTGGCTAAAACAACAAAATTTGTAATTAAAGAACTAAACGCTTAATTTTTGATGTTAGCTGTTATAAAATTAAAATCATGGCTGATAAAATATTAAAAAACATACACCCGGGAGAAATCCTTCTTGAGGAATTTCTAATACCGATGGGAATATCGGCTTATCGTTTGTCTAAGGCGACATTTCTTCCACAAACGCGCATTTCAGAGATTATAAAAGATAAATGAAGTATAAGTGCAGACACTGCCTTGCGCCTTGCAAAATTTTTCGGAACTGGCCCTAAGTTTTGTCTTGGCTTAGAGGCAGATTTCGATCTGGAAGAAGCATTAAAAATAAAGGAATTGGTATTGAACGAAATACGGCCAATGATCTAGCATAAATGCTATTTCTATGCCATCTGTGCTGATAGCTTCCTCAACAACTCCTTCCACTCCCCTTGCAATGCGATGCCTTTATCTTTGGCATACCACAAATGAACCGATTCTACAAAATCTGCATAAGCAATTCCTTTTTGATCAGCTTTGTATTCCATGACTTTTTCTTGTAAAATAGCTGGGCGGGGTCCCCAAACACTTAATTCTTCAAATGTAAGTGCATCGAAAATGATAACTTTTGGGATTGAAATTGCCCCATTCGTCAGATATTCATTCATCAGATCCAGGTTTTCATCGCGCCAAACAATGTGCATCTGCCAATTAGGATTCAATTCAATGATTTTGTGTATTATAGGTAAATTTTGAGCAACATCGCCGCACCAGGCTTCGGCCAGGATCAAAAATCCAAGACTTCGTTGGCTGCTTTTTACGAATTCAACCAAATCCGTTTCAATCTCGATCGTTTTTAGAAGGCGGTTCATGCGCTGCATGTTCAATTGGGTATATTGAAGCATTGCCTCACTGTGGTTAGTGCCGCTGGTTTTTCCTTCAGACAAAAGCGTCTCCATGCGATGATAATAATCGCTAAAACTAAGTCCAAGGGATTTTTTGGTTTTAATAAGACTCACTATAATAGATTTAGAAATGAAAAAGGGAATTAAACATGACAAATATCAGTATATTAAAATGCTAACAAATAAGGCGATTGAAAAGTTGAATGCTTAAATTTGCAGCTAAATAATTTAATTGATATGAAAAGGTACCAAATCGGTTCTACAGAAATTTTTGTTGCACTTATTATCGTTGCAATTTTACTTTTGGTGATGCTCAGCGGTTTTTTTCAATAATTGATCAAAGTCCAAGAATACCCTCGGGCAGGTTCATGAGTACTTTTTTTTGCACTTTGTCAACCTCGAGAATCAGTTCATCATTGAGGGGGATTAAAATGGTTCTGTTTTTGTAAAAAACATAGGCAATTTCCTGTTGAGGAAAAGCAGCTACTTCATCAATCAGGGCAATTTCCCCTTCAACATCATCAAAAACAGTATAACCCTCCAAATATTTGAAATACATACCTCCCGAATTTATGAGTTCATCGCTAATACTGATATCTTCCCTGCGCAAATACAGGTCCTTGTGCATCAGTTGTTCCGCCTCAGTTCTAGTGTCAACTCCTTCTAGTTTGATAAAAATTGAATTGCCTTCCTGAATATCTTCCACAAAATAAGGAACTTTCTGACCCTTTATCTCTATGAGAACGGCTTCCACATCAAACAGATCATCCATAAAATGTTCTTCCACATTCAGTTTCAACTCTCCTTTTATGCCATGAGCCTTTTGAGTACTCCCTATTTTTACCAATTCGTTCATTTGATGCAGTTTGTAAATTATTGATGTGGGCACTTTAGGTCAATTGAACAATTAGATAATGATAAAAGTGCTCTAATATCGATTCAATTGACAGTTCAATCTACAAAGTTATATAAAATGGTTAAAAAACAAAGCTATCATATTTTTGAACAACTGCCTGCTGAATATATTTTTTTTCTATTTTTGTATTCTAATACAATAAAACAACTGCTGAGTATTTAAGATGACTTTATTGAAAT
>JBILRK010000475.1:0-2815 GCA_044372705.1 Saprospira sp.
GTCTTTTTGTTCATTTGCCATACGCTCTTTCTCCAAAGCTTTGAGGCGTTCTCTTTCGGCTTTGGCCATAGCAGCACGAGCTGAATCGAATGCTACGAGTGCTTTAGCTTCTGAGCGACGGGCATCTAAAGATTTTTGCTGTGCAATTTCAGATGATTCTATAGCTTTTTCCGTGGCTATTTCAGCCATCTGTCTCTCCTGATCGGCTCGTTTGGCATTGGTCAAGGCTAAAAACTCCTTACCGGCAGCATCCTGTTTTGCCAATTCAGCCTGATAGGCGGCCAATCTGGCCTCTTTTTCCTTTCTTCCAGCAATAACAGCCGACCTGCGGGCACTTTCTAGGGCTACACCTGCGAGAAGTAGGAGGATAAGACAGATAACGCCGAATCCGAGCGAGAGATACATGATAAGCGCTCTTGTTCTTCTTTTACGGTCGCTGTCTTCTTTTTCGGCAAATTCTTTTTTGTTTTGAGCACCTTCGCTTTTCTTTAGAAAATCGACAGTGTCATCGAACATATTGTTGTAGCGTAGAGACCAAGCCTGATTTGGAGACAGGCGATCGGGGTGTACACTATCATATTTTTCGGGATCGAACCATTTTAATCCCAATGTAAGTTCTGGATCATGCCATAGTCCGCCTTTGCCTTCCATGAAGAGCGAGGCTGATTCCGACATGCGCACATACATATCTGCCGATTCATTTTCTTCATCAGACCAGGCAGACAAACGGTCCCATTTGCTGATAAGACTTTCGTGAGCAATATGAATGGCAGTTTCTTCTTCGATATCGGCAGCCTCTGGTGCGGAAAGGAATAGCCTTCCGGGTCGGCTAAAAGTTGTAATCACTGAAATTACAGTAGCAAGCGGCATGGCAGTCATCTGCATGATTTCACGCACTGATGCAGGACGACGCGTGGCATTGCCATCATTTCCCTTTTCGCAAAGCGCTCTGAACATACGCTCGCATATGATTTGCTTTTCACGGGTATCCAGTCCTCTGAATGCCTCTTCTGCATGAATGGAAAGCGCTTTTTTAAGTCCTCCAACAGCCTCATAATGCCTAATTCCAATGGGTAGATTGGGGTCACAATCTTCCACCCAGTTATCCCAACTGCGCATGAGCATGTGTTGCAATACTGGCAGGTCGTCGAAATCATCGCCCATGTCGGCTATGATTTGAGTGACAAGCTCGGGTTCAATCGTGGCGCCAGTTGCTTTAATGGGAGAGATGATTACTTTTTTTAGTTCCTCAATTTTCATTTTTGGAATCAGGAACTGTCCATCATTTATCGCCTCAGGCAAGCCTCTAAAATCGGTGCAATTGCCTATGAAACTTGAGCGCATGGTGAGAATGATGTAAATTGGAACATCTCTCTGGCGGCTTGCGTTCAACAGTAAATTTACATAAGTAGCGGCATCCTCTTGATTCTTAGCATTTTTCTTACTGAATCTGAAGATTTCTTCAAACTGATCAACAATAATGATGAGATTATCCTTATCGCCAGCAGCACTTTTGTAAGCCTCTACAATGCCCAAACTTCCTCTGCGAAGGGTATTTTCGATAACTGATGGATAATTTGGATCCATTTTGTCATCGTTGTGTAACACATTGCGCTGTGCAAGTTTGTTGGCCAAATTTGCAATAGGATTGTTGCCGGGGCTGCAAATGGCTATTCTCCAATTCTGTCCTGCCTGTCCGGCAAAGCCTTCCTGAAGTTTAGGAACAAGACTGGCTTTAACAAGGGAAGATTTTCCGCTGCCAGAATTTCCGACAACGGCTAAAAATCTGTTTGATCTTATTTTTCTTAAAAGTTCGTCCAGCTGTCTGTCACGACCAAAAAACATTTCCTTCTCGCTTGGTTCATAGGAACGTAGGCCGGGGAAAGGCATTTTGGCCAATATATCGAAGGATGCACTCATGATCTCTTCTGGGTTAGTGTAGGGTTAAAGTTCAGGTTTTTCGGGCTTTCATCAAAAAAAATACTGCCCGAAGGTCAAACAGGCAGACTATGTTTATAGATTTGGACTTCAAGATAGTTGTTTAATTTAAATTAATAAAACAGTGGTTAAAAAAATAACAAAAAAGCAGCTTAAAAATAATGAAAATGGCTTTTGTGACAATAAAGTACTAATTTTGTGATTCTTAAATTCTTTGTTTAAAAACTGTCTCATTTCAAAATCACTTAGCCATGAATCTTAATCAACAAAACAGAGCAGCATTTAGAGTTTCTGTAGTTTATGGTTTCAAAGACAAACTTGAAATTGTGCTACTTGGAGAAATTCTTGAAGGATCTGTAGATGCTGAAATGTCGATCTATGTAAAATTATCTGAAGGCACAGCTGTTGGTAAATGGAGAATTGTTGAAGTGCTTACAATGGACTTTATCAATGGTACTGAAAATAAAAACTTTATAGGACTTATGGTGAAATGCCAAGATGACAATGATTTCAAACTTTTACAGTCACTCCGTGTTTACGATGAAACCGTATTAGTTCAATACTAAGTAGAATGAATCAGAAAAAGGAAAATATTAGAAATTATAGCGATACAAAACTCTTAAAGAGAATTTACAGACTTACTGACAGTTATCGTCAGGTTTTTATACTGGCTGCTTTTTTGTCAGTTATCCTTGCGCCAGTATCTATCATAAGACCTTATTTGGTTCAATATACGGTTGATAATCATATTATTATTCCTGATAACGAAGGGCTGATGATTATGATTGCACTGCTGTGTGCAACACTCATGCTGGAGGGAGTTTTGGCCTACATTTTTACTTATAGCACTGGTTGGTTGGGTCAATCAATTATTCGC
>JBILRK010000558.1:0-2808 GCA_044372705.1 Saprospira sp.
CCTGCAGGTCTAACTGCAACAACCACTCGGGTAAATGTGAGTTGTAATGGTGGCAACAATGGCTCTATCGACCTGACTGTCGGCGGTGGTTCAGCACCTTATAGCTTTAACTGGGGTGCCGGCATTATTTCTGAAGACCGTGCTGGTCTTGCAGCAGGAACCTACACAGTCACTGTGACCGATGCAAATTTCTGTACTACGATTACTTCTGTTACAATCACTCAGCCTTCTGCTGTGACTGCAAGCTTAACCTCAACGAATGTTTCCTGCTTTGGCGGTAATAATGGTTCTATTAACATTACTGCAGGTGGTGGAACAGGCGCACTCAGCTTCAACTGGGGCGGTGGCGTAGTTTCTGAAGATAGAACGGGTCTGGCTGCTGGCACTTATACCGTTACAATCACCGATGCCAATGGCTGTTCCATCACCCGCTCGGCAACAATTACTCAACCAACGCAGTTAACAGCTTCGAATACCCGTACCAATGTTTCTTGTTTTGGTGGAAGCAATGGTACAATTAATCTCACAGTTTTGGGTGGCACAACGCCTTACAGCTTCAACTGGGGCGGTGGTGTAACTACTGAAGACCGCACAGGTCTTGCCGCAGGAACCTACACCGTTACGGTAACCGATGCAAATGGCTGTACCGCTGTCAGCTCAGCAACAATTACTCAACCAGCTCAAATTAGTGCTTCGAATGTCCGAACCAATGTTTCCTGCTTTGGCGGCAATAACGGTACGGTGAATTTAACTGTCAATGGTGGTTCTCTGCCTTATGCCTTCCTCTGGAGCAATGGTCGCACAACTGAGGATATCAACACCTTGGTTGCAGGCAGCTACACAGTAACCGTAACAGATGCAGGTGGCTGTTCCGTTACATCCAATGCTGTTATTACACAACCTACACAGCTGACTACAGCTACAACTCAGGTCAATGTTCAGTGTAATGGCAATGCCAATGGCAGCATCAATCTTACGGTTGCAGGCGGCATCGCTCCCTATAGTTTCAGCTGGGGCGGCGGTATTACTACTGAAGACAGAACAGGATTGACTGCGGGCACTTATACCGTAGTTGTGACTGATGCCAATGGATGTCAAACTACAACTTCTGTTATCATTACACAGCCTGCAGGTACAATTATCAGCTTTACAAATACAAACATCACTTGTTTTGGTGGCAATAATGGTAGCATCACAGCCAGCATTACAGGTGGTGTTGCGCCGCATAGCTTTGCTTGGTCGACAGGTGCAAATACCGCTACTATAAACAACCTCAGTGCAGGTACCTATACCCTAACTGTTACGGATGCCAATGGTTGTCAGGCCATTCGTACAGCAACATTGACACAACCAGCAACTGCTGTGGTTGCCAATGTGCTATTTGTTCGCAACAATACCTGCTTCGGAGCAAGTGCCGGTTTCATCGATGCCGATGCCTTGGGAGGTACACCAAACTACAGTTTCCTTTGGTCAAATGGCGCTACAACGCAAGATCTTAGTGGCCTTCCTGCCGGTTCCTACAGTATGACTGCTACCGATGCAGTGGGCTGTTCGGCTACAGTATCAACTGTTATCACTCAGCCAACGCAGCTGAATGCTTCTATTTCTTTGGTTTCCAATTATAATGGCGCTGCAATTTCCTGTACAGGAGCTGCCGATGGCGCTGTGACTTCTTCAGCTAGTGGCGGAACTGCTCCATATAGCTTTATTTGGTCAACAAATCCAGCGCAGAATACGCCTTCCCTATCAGGACTTTCGGCCGGAACCTATACCCTTACCGTTTCTGATGCAAATGGATGTTCTGTGGTTCGTTCCATTACTTTGAACAATCCGGTTCAACTGCAGGCAACTGAACAGCATGTCAATGTATTCTGCCATGGCGACTGCGACGGACAAATTATTGTCAATGCTACTCCAGGTACAGGAACCTTGGGCATCGGCGGATATGAATACCGCATCATTGGCCCAGGTCAGATTGGTAACGTTTTCAGTGCTGTTAACAATTATTTGGGTCTTTGCGCAGGCAACTATGTAGTTGAGGTGCGCGATGGAAATGGCTGTACAATTGCATTGCCTATTACAATCACTCAACCCGCCCCACTCACTATCTCTGCCTCTTTCATCCCTGTTGTCTGCAACGGTACTGCCACAGGCAATGCCACGGCCAATGCCGGCGGTGGAGTTGCACCTTACAGCTTTGTATGGAGCAACGGACAAACGGGACAAACTGCCATTGGCCTTGCTGCTGGTGGCTACGGCGTCACAGTAACTGATGCCAACGGCTGTACTCGTGCAACTAATATTGTGGTGACTCAACCATCAATTCTTGCTGCAGCAACTGCCTTTACTCAACCTTCCTGCTTTGGCTCTACCGACGGTTCTGCAACTGTCACGCCAACTGGCGGAGTTGCACCTTATAGCTTTGCCTGGTCAACAGGTGCTGGCGCAGCAACTGCCCTTGGACTTCCTGCAGGTACTTACAATGTCACAGTGACCGATGCCGGCGGATGTGCCATTGTACGATCTATAACTGTTACTCAACCAAATCAACTAGCACTTTCTGTTTCGGGTACTAACCTCACTTGCGCAGGCAACGGAACTGGCTCTGCCACAGTTGCGATTGCAGGCGGAACAGCACCTTATACTATTCTTTGGTCAAACGGCGCTACAACAGCTACGGTCTCAGGCCTCGGTCTTGGCATCTTCTCAGTAGTAGTCACCGATGCAAATGGTTGTCAACAAAGTACTCAGCTGGCACTCACACAGCCTAATCCTGTGGTAGCTTCTTTGGTTTCTACCACCAATGTC
>JBILRK010000019.1:0-10798 GCA_044372705.1 Saprospira sp.
CGTAAGTCCAGAAGTCAGTAATGCAAATGAATCTCTGATGGTGGTCTGCCAATCGATAGATTTTCTGGGCTCTCTTTGCTTTTTCTGTCTTGTGTGAGAATCGACATAAACCATTGCACCCTTTTCTACCTTTGGATATGACTTGAAAAAGAGATAATTCTTTGTTTTTCTTACCGAACCATCGGCATATCTTACATAAATATGTTTTCGTCTCCCCCCATTCGTTTTGTCAATTCCGCCTGCATATTTTTTGATATAGAAAGAAGCACATTTGTTTCTGTGAAAAGGCACATTAACCCTATCTGGGTTTTTCATCTGTTCAATTTTGTCAAATGCAAGTAATTCTTCCTTCTCTAGTTCTGTTACAAGTCTTAATAGCTTAACCTTAAGTTCAATTTCCTGAATTTCAGATTTTTCTTTAACGTATGGATGATTGATTCTACCTGCGACTGATACCAGATCTTTAATTTTGGGTACCGTTATTTTATCGAATTCTTTTAAATAGTAATTAAATTTTGAATTAGTATCTTTTTTTACTTCGGCCAGATTTAGAATAACATAGCCCTCGTCCTTTCTGTAAAGTTTAGCCCCCTCAAGGAAGGCAATTTCTGTGAAACCTCCGGCTCTATTTATAAGATCAGATACGCGTTCATTTTTTCTTTTAATAGTGTAGATTCCAGGGAAGAAAATCTCACCTTCCAATTCAACGTTTTTAGGAAGTTCAAAACCCTTTGATTGACGTACAAAGATTTGGTCATAAGGCTTAAGCATAAATTCATCAGCACCTGAAACTGCTAAACTATCATCGATTTTGTATTGCAATATTTGTGTTTTGGTTGTTCCATCCTGATTTAGTATAATTCTTGATATTTCAACTATGCTTAAGGCAGCTTCGTTTTTAATGCCATTTCCTAAGTATAGTAAATCGGCCAGACTTAAGCTGTCGCTGTGCAGATAAATTCCTGGTTTTCGTACAGCGCCGTCTAATTTAATATTGTATTTATCAACGAACTCAGATTTGAATTTTACTTCGATATCGTCTAAGGATCTCAATAATATGTTAGATTCATTGTTTTCATCAGCCATTAAACTATCCACATTCAGGTTGATATATTTAATAGAGAAATCGGGCTGAATTCTCTTTACATAGATTCTATCTTTGACAGCAGATAACATGATACCCGACTGCTGAAGAATATCTTTTATTCGGATATTTGGCTTGAGTTCATATTCACCCGGAAGTTTCACCGCACCCTGAACTGTAACATAATTAGTATATGCTTCTTTGATTGGTGATACAGTTATGATGTCACCATTAAGCAATGTAAAATCTTTTTGTGATTTTAAAAGTTCCCCCAAGTCAATATCAATGATTGATTCTTCATTATTGGCATAGCGGCGTATTTGTATATTTCTAAGATAGGCGTCGGCAGATAGCCCTCCGGCATAAAGCAATACATCTTTTAGTTCTTCGCCGTCAATCAACTCATAGGAGAAAGGTCTTTTTACAGATCCCTTTATACTTACAACTCTACCCGCCAATGGAACAAAAATATAATCATTATTGCTCATAAAAAATTCATCAGCAATATTGGGGTTTGTTGCAAATTTATAGATATCGAGAATTCGGGTGGCTTTATTGCTGCTCACAACTTTAATATTACGAACACTACCAATTTGGCTTGGACCTGCAGCTGCAACAAGAGCGTTAAAAGCAGTATTAACTGCCGGAATACTGTAACTACCCGGATTAAAAACTTCACCCGTGATGTTAATGGTAATGTTTCTTGAATAGTTAAGCTGTACATCAATGAAAGATCCTTTTATATTCATATGTTTGGCCAGCCTTTCTCTTATTGCTTCCTGTACATCACCAAATTTCATCGCTTTGACGTATAGCCTTGGTATCATGAGTTCAGGTATTGAGAGGTCAATAAAGCCTTCAGGTCCAACAGTTACAGCTTTACTAAAATCTACCACGCCCCAGACTGTTACACTGAGTTCATCGCCAGAATTAAGTAAATAACTTGGCAATGCTCTTAGGTCACGGGTTCTGTCAAAAAGTGAAATACTTTGATCTCTAAAGAAATTTTGTCCCCAAATTTTCGCTTCGGGTAAAGTGGATAGTCTTTTTTTGGCTAGAATATCTTTTTCATCTTCTTCTTTTTTTAATTTTTCCTTGTCTGTCTCAATTTCTGATTTAGTTTTTTCCTCAATGGACTTCATTTCATCTTTTTTGGAATTGTTGTCCGTTTTTGGATCAATGACTGGCAGTATGGGTTTTTCACCCATTGACTTAGTAGGGTCAATCATTGGTATTGGAGGAATCTGCGCCTCTATATTCCCCAAAAAAGCAAAGCAGAAAAGACAAACACAAAAAATTCTATTAGATACAAAATTCATAGGTATAGTTTTATCGGTTCTGATATTGTTGTTCATAGTAGGCCGAATAAGTGCCACTGGTTATATTATTTAGCCAAAGTTCATTGTTGAGATACCAATGAATTGTCTGCTCCAGACCTGTTTCGAAATTTATACTTGGCTCAAATCCCAACTCTGTCTTTATTTTGCTCGCATCAATGGCGTAACGCTTATCATGTCCGGGACGGTCCTTAACAAAGGTAATGAGTTGACGTGCAGTGCCAACAGGGCGATTCAATGCCTTGTCAGTAAGGTCACAGAGCAGATGTACCAAGTCTATGTTTTTCCACTCATTGTGTCCACCAATATTATAGGTTTCACCAACTTTACCTTTGTGATAAATAAGATCAATGGCATTGGCATGGTCCAACACCCAAAGCCAGTCTCTTGTATATTTACCATCCCCATAAATCGGTAGTGCCTTTCCGGTTTTGATATTGTGAATACAAAGTGGTATCAACTTCTCTGGGAATTGATTCGGCCCATAATTGTTTGAACAGTTTGAAACAACTACAGGTATGTCATAAGTATGATGATAAGCGCGTACAAAGTGGTCGCTGCTTGCCTTAGAGGCCGAGTAAGGAGAACGTGGGTCGTATGCTGTTGTCTCAACAAAAAAGCCCTCTTCTCCCAAGCTACCGTAAACTTCATCGGTTGAAATGTGATAAAAAAGTTTATTAACTTCCTTGCCTTTCCATTGCTCCTTAGCGGCATTCAACAAATTGAGCGTGCCAATTACATTGGTTTCAACAAAGGCCAGGGGATTTGCAATAGAACGATCAACATGCGACTCGGCAGCAAGATGTATTATTCCGTCGAATTGATGCGTGCTGAATAGTTGATTTACAAATGCGGCATCAACAATATCGCCTTTTACGAATGCATAATTACTTGAAGACTCAATATCTGTTAGGTTTTCAAGATTTCCAGCATAGGTCAGTTTGTCGAGATTTACTATTTGGTAATCAGGATATTTGTTGACAAAGAGTCTGACAACATGAGAACCTATAAAACCTGCACCGCCTGTGATTAGAATTTTTTTTGACATTTGATCAAATTTATTCTCAGAATATTTTAACAATGATTTTATTAAATGACTACTTTTTTAAAATAGTCGTAAGTTTTCGAAATGCCTTCGCTTCGACTAATTTTTGGCTCCCAGCCTAATATTTCTCTAGCTAATGTTATATCGGGTTGTCTTTGTTTAGGATCGTCTTTTGGTAGAGGACGGTAGCCTATTCTACCTTTTCCTACTAGCCTGATTACTTCTTCAGCAAAGTCTTTTATGCTAATTTCCTGAGGGTTTCCAATATTTACAGGCAGATGATAGTCGCTCAAAAGCAGTCGATAAATACCCTCAATTAAGTCATCAACATAACAGAATGACCTTGTTTGTGAGCCATCGCCAAAAACGGTAATTTCTTCATCCTTTATTGCCTGAGAGAAAAATGCAGGTAGGGCACGACCATCTTCAACCCTCATTCTAGGGCCATATGTATTAAATATTCTTACAATTCTGGTTTCCAATCCATGAAAATTGTGGTATGCCATGGTAATAGCTTCCTGAAAGCGTTTTGCTTCATCGTAAACCCCACGTGGACCTATAGGATTGACATTGCCCCAATAATCTTCTTTTTGAGGATGCACCAAAGGATCGCCATATACTTCTGATGTAGAAGCAACAAGGATTCTGGCTTTTTTTACCCGAGCCAGACCCAATAGGTTATGAGTACCTAAAGAACCAACTTTAAGTGTTTGAATTGGCATTTTAAGGTAATCAATTGGACTCGCTGGAGAGGCAAAATGTAGTATGTAATCGATATGCCCCGGAACATGAACAAATTTTGAAACATCGTGATGATAAAATTCAAAATGCTCGTTTGGGAAAAGGTGTTCAATGTTAGTTAATGAACCAGTAAGCAAATTATCCATGCCAATTACATGCATGCCTTCTGATATAAATTTATCGCAAAGGTGTGATCCTAAAAAGCCTGCAGCTCCAGTTATCAGTACTCTTTTCATTTGCTTGTTTTTATGGGTGAACCGTCTCACGACCAATACTTTCGTAGTAAAATCCAAGGTCTTTCATTGTATCGAGACTGTATATGTTTCTACCGTCAAAAATGACCTTTTTATTCAAAGAAGAGGACAACTTATTAAAATCAGGTGTTCTGAAAGCATTCCATTCTGTTACAATCAATAGGGCATCCGCATTCACGAGTGCGGCATATTGATCTGACGTAAGTTCTATACTATCGCCGTATATTTCCCTGACATGATGCATGGCTTCAGGGTCATAGGCTTTGACGTTTGCACCTAATTTTAATAGCTCATCAATTATGTGCAAAGCAGGCGCCTCCCTAATATCATCTGTGTTTGGCTTGAATGCAAGTCCCCAAATTGCAAAGGTTTTACCTTTTAGATTATCGCCAAAATAGTTGTTAAGCTTCTCAACCAATCTATTTTTTTGTCTTCTGTTAACATCCATTACGGCTTTAAGAATTCTGAATTCGTACTTGAATTCTTCTGCAGTTTTTGCAAGCGCTTTGACATCTTTAGGGAAACAACTGCCGCCATAACCAACTCCTGGGAAAAGGAATCTTTTACCAATGCGTAAATCAGAACCTATACCTAATCGAACATCATCTACATTAGCGCCTACGAGTTCGCATAAATTTGCAACTTCATTCATGAAAGAAATTCTTGTTGCCAGATAAGAATTAGCCGCATATTTTGTCATTTCGGCCGAACGTTCGTCCATGAAATAAATTGGATTTCCTTGGCGAACAAAGGGTTCGTAAAGCTGTCTCATGAGTTGTTGCGCTCTTGGTGAACTTGTACCAATCACAACTCTGTCGGGTTTCATGAAATCTTCTACGGCAACGCCCTCTCTCAAAAACTCTGGATTCGATACTACGTCGAAAAGATTTTCGTCAAGATTTTTTACCAGTATTTTATGCACTTTTTCGGCAGTTCCTACAGGAACAGTACTTTTGTCAACTATGACTTTATATGTTGTGATAATTTGACTAAGTTGGTCCGCTACTCCCATGATATAGGATAAATCGGCAGAACCGTCTTCGCCGGGAGGAGTAGGCAATGCCAGGAAAATTATATCCGAGTTTTCGGTGGCGCCTTTCAAGTCTGTTGTAAAATGTAAACGACCTGCTTTTGTATTTCTTTCAAAAAGGTGTTCCAACTCAGGCTCATAAATAGGTACAATACCTTCCTGCATTTTCTTTACCTTTTCCTCATTGATATCTACGCATATCACATTGTTGCCAGTTTCTGCAAAGCAAGTCCCAGTAACTAGTCCCACGTAGCCTGTACCAATAATAGCAATATTCATTCTAGTTTTTAGTTTCTTGTGAAGCGCAAAGATATAGAAAAACTTATGTTTTTTTATAATAAAATGCCAAAGTTAAGGGTAAAGTATTCTAGTTTTAAATATATTGCAAGTCTAAATCTCTTTTTTTTGAAAATGATTGTAAAAATGTTGTGGCAAATTAAGTTGCTTTGCTTGTTTTTTTTAGTTCAAGTTGTTAGTGCGCAACAAGTTCCAAGTGAAAGCAACTGTGCCGACACTTTCGGTTTAGCATATGATTTGAATATAATTTCAAAAAAACTGGGCCCGATAAATGACACAATTTACAAAAAACTAGAATGTCTGGAGGTTCAATATTATGAACTAAAAAAAGATAAGAATTTAAATCGCCTGCGTGTAAAAAAAGGGGCTCTACTGGTTCATGAAACAGTAAGAGAAGATTTGAAATATATTTTCGAAGAACTTTTTCGATTGAAATTCCCAATTCAAAGCATTATCCCTATCAATAAATTTGGATTAAATGCTGACAGCAGCGGTTGGAACGATGCAGCTTCTATGTTGGCGAACAACAGCTCCGCTTTCAATTATAGACTGATCACTCTTTCAACAGATTTGTCACCTCATGCCTTTGGTACTGCTATCGATTTAAATCCGATGCAGAATCCTTATGAAAAATATGTGCATGATGCTAAGTTTCTCGAGCCCGAAAATGCTGTTTACGATCTGTCAAGGCCTGGAACGATAACAGATGGGCAGATTGTAGGCATTTTCGACCAAAGAGGATGGGTATGGGGAGGCCGCTGGAACAACCCTGTCGATTATCAGCACTTCGATCTCAGAAAAGATAGGGGCAGAAAGCATTATCTGATGAAAGAAAGTACTTTGAAAATGTACTTTAGCCAATCGGAGACAAATGGAAATATTTCTTTGTTTGCTACAAAAAATGACAGAAAATTAGAAAAACCAGCGATTAGCTTAGCTCAATCCAAAAAGAAGGCATTTGAACGCTGTATGGATAGTTTAGGCTACGATTGTCCTGATATTTGGAATAAAAAAGATTTTTTCGATACCTTAACTTTAACAAAAAATTTATCTGAACTCAATGTAGAAATATGTACCGAAAGGAAGACCAAATATGAAGATTTAAATTTTCAACTCGCTGAAATAATTGTTAAAAAACTTAATGGTGCAGGAGTCAATGCTTATGTAGAGGGTACAAAAATTTTGAAGGCCGATTTGAGCATTTCTCTATCAATTGGAACTGACGAATTTAGTGAAATAGATAGTTTACAAATCATTTATGTGCCTGGAGCCTTCAAAGAAAAAGATATGATGGACAAAAATGTCCGTCTGGACTTTTTGAATCTATTGATTTCGGACGATTTGCCAAATTCGATTGGAATTGCTCAAAAAATACAATATTTTTTAATTGAAAATGCTGGACTTAGACCTGTAGACCGACAAATCCCGGGGCCTAATATCCTACAGGAAGAATGCATCAAAAGCGATGTAGATGGTATTTATTGCAGAAATTTATCTTCATTTTCAGGAAAACATTGTCCACAACTTTATATTTCACTTTTGGGTAGGAAGGCTGCCGGTGAACTTTTTATTGATGCTGAAAAAGCAAATAATTTTTGTAAAACTTCTGCCGATGCAATTTTTCAGGGCATTTTAGAAGCATTAAAAAGCAAGTAAAACAGTCCTGTTTAATCTTGTATGCTTGTATCCCGTAATATTTAAGTTAACCTTAACCTACTTTTTCGATATTGGGAGGAAAAAATGTTGCGAAATTTATAACTTTGCTTCAAATAAACCAAACAGTGGAAAATTCTGAAAAGGGTAAAAACAACAAGAGTACCAGAGAGCAGTTGGAACACAAACTATCTCTCCAACAGTTACAGATTAATCGCCTTTTAGAACTTACACAGGCTATTAATAACAATATTAAAATTGCCGACCTTTTTAGGATTTACAAGGACGTGCTTACCTGGGAGCTGCGCATAAAAAAATTTGCACTTTATACAAGTTTTGATGATAACTGGACCTGTGTTTCTCATGCAGGAATCGATGAATCCTTACTTCAGTGCAATATTGATGAGTTTTTTCCTCAGTTTTTAAGACCTGGAAAAGTAGAGTTTCCAAATCATAAATTACTTTCAGAATTTTCGATTGTAATTCCAGTCCTGCACAAGAAATATCCAATAGCATTTACCTTTATCGGGGAGAATTTAGCAGAAAACGATGATGTTTACGAACCTGTTCGTTTTGTGGCAGCCATTACAAATATTATAGCAGTTGCCATTGAAAATAAACGTTTGTTTAAAAAACAATTGGAACAGGAAAGGCTAAAAAGAGAGTTAGAACTTGCTGTACAGGTTCAGAATATGTTAATTCCTGGTAATTTGCCAATGACCAAAGAATATGAATTCTCTGGTGTATATCACCCTCATGAAGGCGTAGGTGGCGATTATTACGATTTTATAGAATTAGGTGATCCTGAGATGGCTTTCTGTATTGCCGACATATCGGGTAAGGGTATAGCAGCGGCTTTGCTTATGTCAAATTTTCAGGCTAGCTTACACTCATTGATAAACAGAAAATACTTGTCTATTGTCGAATTTGCAAGTCTGCTCAATGAAAGGGTGCTAAAAACAACAAAGGGCGATAAGTTTATTACTTTCTTTATTGCAAGATACCATAAATCAAAGAGGAGACTTCGATATCTTAACTTCGGACACAATCCACCAATCATGATCATGGGAAATGAAATTCACAGGCTCGATAAGGGTTGTACAGTCCTTGGTGCTTTTCGCAAATTACCTTCTGTTGAATGGGGTGAAATCATACTAAAAGAGGACGCCTTTTTTCTACTGTATACCGACGGATTAACAGATTTGAAAAATGAAAGCGGAGATTATTTCGACGAGAATAGAGTCTTGGAATTTGTTATTGAAAACAAAGATTTGCCGGTGAATGAATTCAATAAGTTATTGATGGACAGACTTGCCGTTTTTAAAGGTGATCTTGGTTTTCCTGACGATATTTCCTTTTTAAGTGGGAGAATTAGACCCAACGCTGACAAAATTGAAGAAGAGTCTGTCAATATGTCAATATAACAGAGTTTATTCAAATTGAGGCGATTTTTGCTTTTAATCAGTAAAAACATTTTATAGAAAACTATGATTTTAAAATATTTATTTATTTTTTTTCTGTTTTATCTGATCTATCGATTACTCATCAGACCAATATTTCTCGAAATAAATGGTGGCAATCGAAACGGAAATCCATATAACAATATGGCTGAAATGATGCGTCGAATGCAAGAGCATCAAAGACAACAACAACAACAGCATTATCAAAATAAGCCAGCAAACAGAAAGGACAATAAGAAAACAGACGATGGAGAATACATCGACTATGAAGAAGTTGATTAACCCCTGTTTTTCTTTATTCTAATGGCTTTCAGATATTTTAGTCTAGAATATCTGCTTGCATAATTTGCCAATATCAATCCAACCCAGCCATCTAAAAAGCCTCTTTTTAGAAAATACCATTTAATAAAGGCAGAAAAAGCCGAAGCATAAGCTTTAGCAACACTTGTTTTTTTATTTTTGAGTATCAAATCTCTGGCGGCAATATCGCTGTAAAACGATAATTTTTTCTCAAGCTGCGCACGGTTTTCAAATGTAATATGTTGGAGCCTACCTGCTATTTTTCCCTTGCTTTTATATCCATAAGGAGTTTCGTGAACTAAACTAGAATGCTCAAAGCTAACAATTTGTCTGTTATAAAGCCTAATTGGAAAGTCGGGAGAAACAATAGGGTAAAGCACCCTTACATTTTTGCCCAAAACCTTCCAATGTCTTTCAGCTTCATAGGCATCTTTATCAAAACCTGCTTGCTTTAATCGTTTTAGGTTTGTTATGAAGTTGTCATCTGGAATTTCATCTGAATCGAAAAAGAGCACATAATCGAAGCGGCAGGCCTTTGCTGCAAAACTTCTCTGAGATTTAAAATCTGTAAAAGGATGATAAATAAATTTTACATTTTGAAAGGTTGAGACAATGCTTTCTGTATGATCGCTACTACCACTGTCTATGACCAATATCTCGTCGGCAACCGAATGAATTTGCTCCAATATCTTGAAAAGATGCACCTCACTATTAAAAGTAAGCACATAGGCCGATAGTTTATTGTTTTCCATTTTAAAAGCTAATTTTCTGTCAAATTTACCCGGAAACTTATCATTTTTATTAAAATAATGTAAATTGTCAAGAAATTCACATCATGAAGAATGAAAACAGCGACTGGAGTTCGCTAAAAAATAATTTGGGTATTGATTTTCAAAAATACCATAATAAAGATATTGTTGGCTCCCTTGAGGGTTTAAAGCGCACACCAATAAATTTGATATTTCAATTTATATTTTGGCCCATACTCTTTGCACTCTTGATTATAGCTTCAGGAATTTTTTTCATTTGGCCACAAAGTTGGCTTGGCGGATTTTTTTGGATTTTAGTTGGATTGAGCGCAGGGCCATTGGCCGGAATTTCTGTTGCAAGTTATTTAGTAGTTTCTGCACTGGAACAAAGTTCGAAAAGTTTGTACGAGGCTATTCTGGATACATTGACAGATATATCTGTAGATATCAAACAAAATGCCGATAATCAACTGTTCAATCAAGCGCTCCCAACTTATAAAGAACTGCTGAGACTGGTAAAACTAAGTTTGGTTATACCTGCATTAAAAGAATTACTCGTCAAAAAACTATGGCCTTTTGGGAATTGGATAGGAAACATTGTCGTGAATTATTTGAAAAAGTTATCACAAAAGAGCGAATATCTGCTCAGCAACGAAGATGACCTCAAGGCTAATGACCCTGAACGCTTAAATAAATATGCCGATATGATTGAAGAGAACACCCAAAAGCTAAGAAAAAATCTCAATACAGCCCATAATGAAGCTATTAATGTCACAGTTGCTCCATTAAGGTTTAACATACTTATGTCCCTAACGCTAAATGCCTTTTTGCTTATACTGATTTGGTAT
>JBILRK010000477.1:0-2800 GCA_044372705.1 Saprospira sp.
CTCAGGTCATCATCAAAAATAACCAGGTCAATATCATGATTTTCGCAGTATTGTGCCACTTCCTCCGCCTTTCCGCTCCCAATAAAAGTGCGTGAATCGGGATGCGACATCTTTTGAATAATCCTTTTTACTACAACGGCACCAGCTGTCTGTGTTAAAAAGTCCAACTCGTCCAGATATTCCTGCACTTGCTGTTCATTTTGTTCCTGGCGCACAATAGCCACAAGAACAGCCTTTTCGGGCTCTGTTCTGATACTTAAATCTTTTTCACCTAAATTCCACTTTTCTGACATATTAATTATATTTATTCAGTTTCTTACTGAAGTTTATTAAAATAGATGTAAGTATGGCCTCAATTTGAGTTTTGCCTACTTACCTGAGCCAATCCTCAGGATTTTCTTTGTTTTTACCTTCCCAAATTTCAAAATGCAATAAATAATTTCCTGTATTGCTATCCTTACCCACAGTGCCCAACTGTGCAGCACTTTTAACATTGTCTCCCCTTTTTACATTTACCTGCTCCAGGTTAGAATAGGTGCTGTAATAATCACCATGTTTTAACATTACGGCATTGCCATTGCCCGGAACGGCAAATACACTCACTACATAACCCTCGTGTACTGCTTTAACAGAACCTGCCGAAGCAGCTTTTATATCGATGCCATTGTTGTGAGTAAACACCTGTGCATAAACAGGGTGTTGCTGCTTCCCAAAGTGAGAAACAATAGTTCCTTTGATAGGTTTGGGCAGTTTCCCTTTTTGTGCAGCAAAGGACAAGGTCGGTGCATTGTTCTCCCCATTTGAGCCAGAGGCATTTTTGTCAATGAGATTTGAAGCTGTTTTGCGCCTACGTCTTGAACTTTCGTAAGAACGCGAACTGCTTTTCGATGCGGCAATCTGTTCTTTTATAATGGATTCAATTTTATTATTCAATTTTCTTTTAGATTCCTCGTTGGCAGCGAGTTCCTTTTTTAGTTTTCTTTCTTTAGCACTCAGTTCAGAAAACTGTTTTTCCTGTCGCTCCAATTCATTATCGAGACTGCCGCTTTGCTCTTTACTTTGCTTTAGCTTTTGTTTGTTGCTACTCTTTTTATCTTTCAATTGTTTAATCTCCAAATTGAGCAGTTCCTGTTCATTTTTTAGATTGAGCGCCAAAGCATAGTAATTTTTTTGCAGCCTTTTTAAGTAAAACTGTCTTTTGTAGTTGACTTTGTAACTTTCGATAGAAAACATCAGGTCAAAGATGCTCAAGGCCGATCTTTCCTTATAAAGCAGAAAAAGTACTTTTTTGTAAGCAAGCTTAATCAGTTCAAGCTTTTCAGTATTCTGCGCAATTTTTTCAGTATCAAATTCAATTTTATCTGATATTGAGTTGAGCTCCTCACTTATTTCAGAAAGCAGTTTGGATTTAGATTTTGCCCTCTCCTTAATAACAGCCAGTTTTTTAGCTTCCTGTTTTTTAGACTGAGAAGTTTTTTCGAGGTCTTTGGCTGTGCGCGCTAGCTGTTTGTTAATTTCAGCTCTTTGATTTTCGAGACTACTCCTGTTCTGCTGTGCATTCAAATTAGCATACAGAATTGTATAAAAAATGATAATAAAACTTGTCTTAAAGGCTGCGCTCATCCCTGTTGCTTATTTTTTTGGAATTTTATTCCCCGAAATAATTTGCTCGTAATGCTCCGGGATTTCAAATTTTAAGTCCTGTTCCTCGTTCAAATCTATTTTGTTAAAGTTGATTTTGAAACGTATCTCGCCACTTTCAGGACTGTTTAACACAATATCCTTTTCGAAGGCTACAAAGCATTTTTCATTGATTGCCTGGAAATCAGCAAAGTTTGCATCTACGCTACTTTCGTCAATTTTTGCCGATAATCTGACCATTCGATGATTCTCGTCGAGCCAAATTTTTACATTTCCATTTGCAGAGGCCGTGTTTTTATTGCTGTTTATTTTAGCTTCCAAAACATAAAAGGCAGAGTCGGTAGATACTTCAAAATCAAGGCCTTCCTGCATAACAGGGTTCCCTGCCAATAGATTTTCAATTTCATTAAATCCGAATGGAATCGGCATTTTGTTCTTTACAGATTCAAAAGTTTCCACAATGTATTGATTGTCTTGTCGGTTGAGCACTTCAATCCTGTCGGGAGACATTCTAACGCGAAGCCCCTCGACACTGATTTTTTGTACCTTCAACCAAATGATGCTGTCCTGCCTGATTCTAAGATTTACTGTGAAAGAAACATTTTGATCCTTGCTCTCGAATTTCACTTTAGCCTTGGCAGCTAACCAATCATAACTGTAACTGTTTTCCTCCATTTTTTGAAGGAGAAACTTTGCTGAGCGTTTTTTTAGATTGCTGTTGTATTGAACATTAGATGCCGTTTTGCAGGAAAACAAAAAGAACATGCTGCCCAAAACTAAAGCAAAGCTTTTTATATAATTGAAATTCATCTTATTCGGGCTTTTTGTTTTCGATTTTCATATTCAGTTTTTCAGAACTACAGCCTTTTTCTTTAGCCTGTTTCCAATGTAAAAGCGCAGCATCCTGATCATTTAACCAATAATGAATATCGCCATAAAGTTCCAAAACATAGGGATCATTTAATGCACCCTCATTCATAATTTTTTCTGTAAGCTGTTTAGCCTCTGTGTATTTTGCTTTGTTGCAAAGAAGCTTTGCTTCCAATGATTTGTAAGTCAGATTTTTAGAATCTGAAGCAGAAAGTTTTGATATGATTTCTTCGGCACTTTTGGTTTCATTGTTTCGAAGCATAGAAGATGCCAGATGAAATTGAACATT
>JBILRK010000476.1:0-2800 GCA_044372705.1 Saprospira sp.
ATGAAAAAAGGTGATTCTACTGCCATTGCAGCATGTCCAAAAGTCATGAGTAAGGCTCCGATAAGCACTGCGTAACGATAGCCAACAACCTTATCGGCAAAATAACCGCCAAGCAGGGTTGAAATATAAACCAGAGAGGTATATGTACCAAAAATTGCCATTGCATGTCCTTTTTCCCATTGCCAGCCACCTTCTGCAATGCTAGCCGTAAAAAACATGATCAGAAGCGCGCGCATCCCATAATAAGAAAAGCGTTCCCACATTTCGGTAAAAAAGAGAACAAATAAGCCAGCGGGATGTCCTAAAACCTTTTCTTTGAACATACTGTTGCTGCTAATGTCAGTGCTTTGCATAAGATTTTATTTTTTTAGATAAAAAAAGCCCTTCAATAAACTGAAGGGCAGAGTATAATTACAAATTATTTAATGCCATGCATCATTTTCAAAAGGGTATTGGATAGAAGGAAAAGAATTACTGAAGCGATTCCAGCCATTATAACAAATACCATAAAAAATCCATAGAGGCTATTAATTTTAATACCAAATAAGTTTTTCTCTTTAGCCTGAGCTTTTGTAGCAAGGGCTTCATAAACTTGTTTTTTCACATTGCCATCTTTAATATCGTCGAAAAGAATAACTGAAATGGCCATACTTTTCACGCCATTCACTTCTTCTGTCTTAATGTCTTTGGTTTTTGGATCGCGTTTGAAAAGTTCCAGGCTTTTTTCTTTTTCTAAAGAGATAACCTGTTCGTAGCTCACCATTTTTTCAGGATATAATTTACTCAACATACCGGCAAAGTCATTTGCCATCGCATTACTCATGAACCATATACCCATTAGTAGAGATGCCAGTCTTAGCGGAGAAAGGCGGGCTACCATAGAAAGTCCGATTGGAGAAAGGCAAAGCTCACCCAATGTGTGAATAAGATACATGCTCAGTAACCAATACATACTGGTTTTTGAAGCGCCTTCAACTCCCTGTACCCCAAAAGCGATAACAAGATATCCGATAGCAAGCAGGAAAAGACCTATTGCCTGTTTAATAGGAGAGGCGGGCTCAGCATTTCTTTTGCCCAAAAATGCCCATAAGATTGCAAATATTGGAGCGAAAATAATAATGGCCAATGGATTTACCGATTGGAAATAAGATGCTGGCATCTCCCATCCGAATAGGAATCGATCTGTTTGCTGATCAGCAAATAATGTTAATGAAGCTCCAGCCTGTTCAAATGCCGACCAAAAGAAGATAACAAAAAATGCAATGATATAAATTACAATAATTCTGTTTCTTTCGATTTTAGTCAAAGAGGGGTCCGTAATTACAAATCCCGATGCGGCAATTGAAGTTGCAAAAATAAGGGTTGATACAGGATTGAATTTTACTACCAAAAGAAACAATGCCCATAGTGCACCATAAATAATCAACCAAATAAAAATTCTTTGAAAATTGATCGCAGTTTTTGGTTTTGTCTCTACAACTTCAGCTACTTCATGTTTAGGTTTTCCACCAACTGGAGTTCCATCGGCTGCTACAATATATTTATTTTTTAGAAATTCGAAAACCAAAACGCCAATGATCATACCCACACCGGCAGCAAAAAATCCCCAACGATAGTCAATTTTCTCTGCTAGTGTACCGCAAATAAGCGGAGAGAAAAATGCACCGAGGTTGATACCCATGTAAAATATAGAAAAAGCACCGTCAACTCTCTTATCGCCAGGTGCATACAATTGGTTTACTAAAGTAGAAATGTTGGGTTTGAAAAAACCGTTTCCGATGATAAGTGCCAATAAACCCAGAAAAAATGCTGTTGGTGCGATCGCTGTTCCTAAACTGCTTGCACTTAGAAAAAGTAAAAATTGTCCAATTGCCATGATAATTCCACCAACAAAAATCGATCTTCTATTTCCCCAGTACCTATCGGAAATATACCCGCCAATTAGTGGTGTCAAGTAAACAAGACCAGTGAAATTGCCATACAATTCTGATGAAAACTCAGAATCAAAGAGTAAGGCTTTTGTCATGAAAAGCATCAGAATAGCCCTCATTCCATAGTAGGAAAACCTTTCCCACATTTCAGTGGCAAACAAAAGATAGAGACCCGCCGGGTGCCCTTTTTGAGAAGAAATATTATCCATGATTTTAAAAATTACAATTAACGAAGGGTTTATTGTTCAAAGACTAAGTAAAAATTAGTCAATTTCGACTGTCAAGGTAAGAAAAACTGTTAAAATCAAAAAATTAATGTTCCAAATATTGCATCAGCCCCTATTTTCTGACTGCTTTGGCCTCATTCAGCAGTGCCTCGCCGGCTTCACCCGATCCAATAAAATAATAAGATCCCTTACCTAAATTTACAACAGTACTCAAATTTTCTTTTACATGCGGAAATTCTTTATCGCTGAAATAAAAGACACTCAGTTTGATATCTTTTTTGGCATTTTTGCGAATCAGTTTTTTTAAGGAGGGGTTGATGCTGAAATTACCATCCGTAGAGAGAATCAGTCTGTTATTTCCACCTTTTATAAAACTTTTGGAGGCATTGGAATAGGATAGGGCCAATCCAGAATTTATATTGCTCGTTGTTTTACTGTTCAGGCTGTTGAGCTTGTCCATGATTTGGGCCTTGTTTTTTGCCGAGCAGGCATCTATGAGAACTTCTGCACGTTCCGAATAAGTGATAACCGTAATAAAATCTTCCTCGCGCAGCAAATCGAGAAATTTATCCATCGACTTTTTCAGTGCAGGTAGTTTTTCGGCACTGTTCATCGATGCCGAGATGTCGATAAGCAGTATCA
>JBILRK010000478.1:0-2798 GCA_044372705.1 Saprospira sp.
ATCTGAACTAAGTAGCTGATCACCAAGTACATTGTACAATTTGGTTTCCAAATTACTACCGTCTGCATCTTCAACCTCTGCATAAAAGTCTTCAGGAAGCTGTTTTTTCGAGAGTAATACGACAATATATTCTTCTTCAGCATCATTTTTAACATTCATAAAAAGCGGAACTTCAGTACCATTTTTATAAGCCGGAGCGGGAATAACCCTTGACCCATCTGTACTGCTGCTAAAAAATGGTGAAACTGTTATTGACTTAGTTTTAGATCCAATTTGTTGGTCAGTGAAGCCAAGATCTCTTAGATAGTCACTTGGGAAAGGAAAAATAGGCTCTATCTTTTTTTCTTTCGATGTGTTGTAAGCAAAAATATAAGCGGCAGCTTCCGTATTTATTTTTAATTGCATATAACCATCACCATAGGTGCTTTCACTACTGTATCTGAGTGTTTTTTGTAATTTTTTTTCTGTTTCTGTTTTCGATTTTACGAGCTTTGGACTAGCATTGAAAGCAATTTTTTCTGTATTAGAATTTGCCATATCATTGCAGCCCTGGGTACACCAATTGAAATAAAGACTTCCTTTGAACTGTTCATCGTCAATCAAGGTGAGATCGGGATGCTCAATATAGGCCTCGTTTTTCTTTTTTAGCCCAACGGGTTCAACAGGCTTTTCATTATTTTTTTTGCTAATTAGCTTTTCCCAGGCTTTCATTTCCAGTTTGTTGAACAATCTTTCATTGATGACCATCAGGATATTATTTTTAGCCTCGTCTTTATCATCCCGTCTTTCTCTAAACCATTTTACAATAGATTGAATCAGCGGTCTGGCCTCATCAATCAACAGTAGAATTGTTCCCAAGCCTAAGGCTTTGCTTGCAAATTCTCCATTTCTTCTTTTGACCTCATTTTCAATGTCGTTAAAAGTTTTGGAGTAGGATTTTTTATAGTAGTTGAGCACATCCTCATACTCATCCATATACTTTTTAGCAAAAGCATCGGGATTTTTAGTCATTGCCTTTATTTGAGACCATTTAGAAAGATCCGTTTTGATAGTTTCTAAAAACCTGTTATACTTTAACCTCATTTCATCGTAGGCCAAATTTAATTTTTCAACTTCCTCTGCAGTTATTTTTTCATTGTTTACCAAAACTGTTAAATCTTTTTCAACAGTATCTTTGAATTTGCCGTACTTGATAAACAAGTCAACCTGTTTTATTTTGTCAACAATATCTTCAATGGATAATTTTTGTGCATTTGCAGATCCGAAGTAGATGACAAGACCCAATATAAGGATTAATTTTTTCATAATTTTTTGGCTTTAGTTGATAGTCAAGCTTACATTTCAAAATCTGTGCCGTTTAGTAAAGTCAAGGCAAAATCATATTTTTAATATGAATAAATTGAAAAATAACAACTTATAAAATAACAGATAGCGCCATTTCCAGATCTACCAAGGTTGCTTTAGCCGCCCCAATGTTTTTCACTTCATCGCAATGAAGCATCAAATGACTTGCTGTTTGTTTTAGCATAAAACGATGATCGCTTTTTGTTTGTATATACTGTAATATTCTTTGAAAATAAGCAGAACTATAAAAAGGTGAATCGGGATTGGAAATGAAGAAACAGCGTAGTTTTTTCTGTTTATAACTGATTTTTTCAAAACCAAGTTTTCGGGCCGACCAGCGCAGACGTAGCGCGTCGAATAGATTTTCAACAGCAGCCGGCAATGGACCAAAACGGTCGCTTAGTTCTATCTTGAATTTGTCGATTTCAGCCTCTGTTTCCATGCCGTCCAATTTCTGGTACAGTACCAAACGTTCAGCTATGCTCGATACATAGGCATCTGGAATAAGCATTTCATCATCGGTTTCGATCGTGACTTCGTGAACAAATTCATGCTTTTCTTCCAATTCTTCCTGAAATAGATCGCGATATTCATCTTCTTTCAGTTCCTGTATGGCCTCATTCAGGATTTTTTGGTAGGTTTCATAGCCCATATTCACTATAAAACCGCTCTGTTCGCCACCCAAGAGATTCCCTGCTCCGCGGATATCCAAATCCCGCATGGCAATTTGTATGCCGCTGCCCAATTCAGCAAACTGTTCAATAGTCTGCAGCCTTTTTCTCGCATCGCTCGTAAGGGTAGATAGAGGAGGGGTTAGCAGATAACAATAGGCTTTTCGATTCGAACGGCCTACGCGTCCACGCAACTGATGCAGGTCGCTGAGTCCAAAATGATGCGCATTGTTGATAATAATGGTGTTGGCATTCGGTATATCCAAACCAGTTTCAATGATGTTGGTACAAACAAGTAGCTCATGCTCGCCCTCAATGAAATCGAGCAACACCTTTTCCAAGTCATCCGATTCCATTTGTCCATGTGCCACGGCTACATCCAGGTTCGGCATTTGATCCCGAAGCATCGAAGCCATATCTTCCAGACTTTGAACCCGATTATGAATGAAAAATACTTGTCCGCCACGCATCACCTCATTTTCAATGGCTTCTTTTATAAGTTCCATATCGAATACCTTCAATTCGGTGTGAATGGGCTGCCTGTTTGGCGGTGGCGTATTGATGACCGACAGGTCTCGGGCTGCCATCAGTGAAAACTGCAGGGTACGTGGAATGGGTGTGGCCGTGAGCGTGAGCGTATCTACATTCACCTTTATATTGCGCAGTTTTTCTTTGGCACCCACACCAAATTTTTGCTCTTCATCTATGATCAAAAGTCCTAAGTCTTTGAACTTAATTTTTTGATTGAGAATGGCATGTGTGCCAATCAGAATCTCAGTTTTC
>JBILRK010000479.1:0-2790 GCA_044372705.1 Saprospira sp.
TTTTTTGCTCCAAAAACCAATTTCTAAAAGTAAACTTAGGAGGCAAGAAAAGCGGAATCCAAGCCAAAAGCGCTATGGTGTTGAATAAGTCGAAAAGTTGAGATATGGACATGTTACTTTTTTTTCAGGCTCAAATCGAGACTTTTGAATGAATGAGTGAGTGCGCCAACCGAAATAAAATCTACACCTGTTTCGGCATAGCTTCGTACAGTGTCGAGCGTAATTCCACCCGAGGCTTCTACCTCGAATTGTTTATCTATAATCTTAACGGCTTTTCGCATCGTTTCGCTGTCAAAATTATCGAGCATAATCCTTTCTATGCCGCCTACTTTCATGGTCTGTTCCAATTCGTTCAGATTTCTAACCTCTACGGTTATTTTCAGGTCGAGTTGTTTTTCTTTTAGATACTGATGCGCTTTTTTGATGGCCAGTTCTATGCTGCCGCAAAAATCGACATGATTGTCTTTAATCATGATTCGGTCATAAAGTCCGTCGCGGTAATTGGTTCCGCCACCTGTCCGCACAGCGAGTTTTTCCAGAAAGCGAAGCAATGGAGTGGTTTTGCGCGTGTCGAGAATTTGAACGGGCAAGTCTGCAACTTTATCAACAAAGAGTCTTGTCATTGTGGCAATACCGCTCATACGCTGCATGGTATTGAGAACTACCCGCTCCGTTTTGAGAATAGCCTGACTGGGCATATACACTTCAAATGCTATATCTCCAGGTTTTACATTTGATCCATCTTTGATATGAACATTCATTTGCATATCGGGTACAGCATATTCAAATATTTTACGTGCTATTTCCACTCCGGCAATTACACCATTGTCTTTTACCAGTAATTTTGCTGTACCAAAGGCATCGGCAGGTACACAGGCGAGGGAGGTATGATCACCATCGCGAATGTCTTCATAAAGAGCTTCTTTGATAAACTTCTCTAATTCGGCAGCTGAAATTTTTTCCATCTTATCTAAGTTATAAATAAATTAATAATATGAATAAAACCTTTTAGGTGACTCTAATCACAATATTTGTTTGCAAATTAAATTACCTTCGTGTTATTAAATGACTAAAGATAAAATTAAGATAATTAATAGTTTTGCACAAAAATATAATTTTAAAAACAGCTAAGGTCAGCTGTTCCAAAATATCGTAAAATTATGGCAAAGAAAAATAAAATAGCCGCTATTGTCGCTATGAAATGTCCAAAATGCCGCGAAGGCAATATGTTTTATGCACCAATTACTCAAGGCATTTACAAAATGAATAAGGAATGTCCGGTTTGTAAACAGCCTTTTGAGCTCGAACCAGGATTTTATTGGGGCGCCATGTATGTTGGTTATGGACTTAGCGGCGGTTATATGCTCAGCACAGTAGGAGCCATGCTGATTCTATTAAATTGGTCGGTCGAAGCGGCTTTTGCTGTGAGTATCATGGGGGGTATTATTATTTTTCCATTTATAGCCCGATTGGCCAGGGTAATTTGGCTAAATATCTATGTAGGTTATGACAAAAACTATGCAGATAGATTGAACAAAGGACAGCAAAAAAACGTTGAAACTGCTTTGGGTGAAAAATAATTCAGCTTTTAGGTTCAGGATACGGATTGATAATTTTATAAATTAGTATCTTTCCTGCCATTCTGCAATCCGTCAATCAAAGCGCTAATGAAAATAGGTATTGTCTGTTATCCTACTTATGGAGGTTCCGGTGTAATTGCCACTGAATTGGGAAAAGGGCTTGCCATGAGGGGGCACAAAGTTCATTTTATTACTTATGCGCCGCCAGCCCGTTTGGAGCATTTTCATGAGAATATTTTTTACAATGAGGTTCGCTTTGCCGATTATCCCCTTTTCGACTATCCACCCTACGAAACAGCATTGGCCTCTAAACTGGTGGATGTTGTAAAGTATGATAAACTGGACATTCTGCATGTTCACTATGCCGTGCCGCACGCATCGGTAGCCTATATGGCGAAAAAAATACTTTTATCTGAAGGGATTTATATACCAACAGTGACGACACTTCACGGAACAGATATTACTTTGGTTGGTAAAAATCCTGTTTATGCCCCAGTAGTAACCTTTGCCATTAATAAATCGGATGGAGTAACAGCTGTTTCTGAAAGTTTGAAGCAGGATACCTATGAAAACTTCCTTATTCATAAAGACATAAAGGTAATTTATAACTTTATTGATTTTGAACGCTTTAAAAAAACAAATAAGGAGCATTTCAAAAAGGCAGTCGCTCCGCAAGGTGAAAAGGTCCTTATACATGTTTCCAATTTCAGAAAAGTGAAAAGGGTAGAGGACGTAGTGCACATTTTCGAGAAAGTAGTCAAAAAAATTCCTGCAAAACTTCTTTTGGTGGGCGATGGTCCCGAAAGGCAAAATGTAGAAATGCTCTGTCGCCAATTGGGCCTTTGCGACAATATCAGATTTTTGGGCAAGCAGGATGCAGTAGAAGAACTTTTAGCAATTGCCGACCTTTTTATTATGCCATCGGCAAGTGAGAGTTTTGGATTATCGGCATTGGAAGCAATGGCATGTGAAGTTCCTGTGATTTCATCGAATGCCGGTGGTCTGCCCGAGGTAAATATTAATGGTGTAACAGGCTTTTTAAGCAATATCGGCGATGTTGACGACATGGCCAAAAATGCTTTATTGATTTTAGAAAATCCAGAAATGCATCAAAAATTCAGTGCTGCTGCATTAGCCAATGCAGAAAAATATTCCATGGAAAACATATTGCCGCATTATGAGGCATACTATGAAGAAGTAATCAGAAAAT
>JBILRK010000480.1:0-2783 GCA_044372705.1 Saprospira sp.
ACAGCTTATCTTTGGTCAAACGGCGCTACTACTCAGACAATCACCACATCAACAGCAGGTGCTTACACCGTAACTGTTACAAGCTATTGTGGCACCAATTCTTCTGCACCATTCGAAGTTTTTGAGGCAACCCCTCCAACTCCATCGGTTACGGGCGATTTAACTGTTTGTGCTTCAAATTCTGCTACACTAGTTGCTGGCAGTGGTCCTAATCTTATCAACAACTGGTACGATGCCAATGGCTCATTTGTTGCTAATGGTGATACCTTTGTAACTGATCCTTTGATTACCAATACTACATTTAATCTTGTCAGTACTCAATATTTCATGGACACTGTTAAAGCAATGCCTCACACAAATGGTATTGGCGGTGGTGGTTATGTAAGCTCAGCACAGTATGAAATTTTCGATGCCTATACTAATTTTACACTTCGTTCTGTATTAGTTTACGCACAATCTGCAGGTAACATTGTAATCGCCCTTCAGGACTCAACTGGCGCCGATTTACAAACAACTACGGTAACTGTACCAGCAGGTGCAAGCAGAGTTCAACTCAATTTCAACGTACCTATTGCAAGTAAATTAAGACTTGCTGCCAAATCGATGACAGTAACTGGATTGTACAGAAATAACAATAGCGCCATGTATCCATACGCAATTGATAATTTGCTTTCAATTATCGGTGCATCGGCTGGAGCTTCATTCTACTATTATTTCTACGATTGGGAAGTACTTAATCCAAATGGCTCTTGCACAAGTCCTCAGACTCCTGTAAATGTTACAGTATCTGCTTGTTCAGGTCTTCAATTGGAAGATATTCAATTCCTTCATGAAATGAAAGTTATGCCAAATCCAAATAACGGTGCATTTACCTTAGATTTTAATGCCAGTGAAAGTTCTGAAGTATCATTCCATATTACTAATCTTATGGGACAAACAGTTTACAGCAAAAACATTGGTAATGTAAGTGGTAAAATTACTGAAAACATCAGTTTGCCAGAACTGCCTGCTGCAGTGTACACTATGAATGTGATTTACAAAGGCAAACCTTATGTTAAAAAGTTTGTAAAGAATTAATGTGTTTAATAGAGAGACCCCTAAACCGGATGCCTTTGGGTGTCCGGTTTTTTTTTGCATTGAATTAGGGGCGATGACCTTTTTTTGGATCAATTTATTATTTTTGTATTTAATGATTATTTGTTTTTATTATCTACTTCAATTAGAAAAACTTAGATTTGCCATATTTGAGGCATTGAAATAAAATAAAAAAAACGACATAATATGAGCAATATAAAATTATTCGAAGACAAGAAAGTACGCAGCCATTATGATGCTGAGAATGAAATCTGGTATTTCAGTATTGTGGATATTGTAGGTGTATTAACAGATCAACCTACAACTGACAGGGCAAGAAATTACTGGAAAGTATTGAAAAATAGGTTATTGAAAGAAGGAAATGAGTCGGTTACAAACTGTAACCAACTGAAACTTCTATCGGCTGATGGTAAGTTCTATAAAACTGATGTGGCAAATGTAGAACAGATATTCAGACTTATACAGTCAATCCCTTCTCCAAAGGCAGAACCATTTAAACAGTGGTTGGCTAAAGTTGGATATGAACGTTTACAGGAGATTCAAGACCCAAGTTTGAGCATGGACCGCGCTCGCGAAAACTGGAAGAATAAGGGACGCAGCGAAAAATGGATTCAGCAGCGTATGATGGGTCAGGAAACAAGAAATAAACTCACGGATTACTGGAAGGAGAGTGGCGTGAGCAAACAAGAAGAATTTGCCATGCTTACAAACATTATTCATCAGGAGTGGACTGGACTTACAGTAAAGGCACACAAAGAAATAAAAGGACTAAAGTCACAAAATTTACGCGACCACATGAGTGAAGCAGAATTGCTTTTTACAGCCTTGGCTGAACTTTCTACCAGACAAATTGCAGAAACTGAAAATGCACAGGGATTAAAAGAAAATGCAGAAGCAGGTAAAAAAGGAGGTGCGATTGCCAATAATGCCAAAAAAGAACTGGAATCAAAAACAGGAAAAAGTGTCGTTACGGGCGAAAACTTTTTAGCACCAAAAAAAGAAAAATCTATGGAAATAAATGAAGATAATAAAACAAAGAATAAGAAATAAAATACTGAACTTTATAAATTTACTTCAACCACATTTAATTCCAAACAAAAAATCGATCTTTGGGTTATAACAATAATCATTATATAAATCATAATACAACATGGAATACAGAAGACTTGGTAAATCGGGCTTGCAGGTGAGTACACTTTCATTGGGTTCATGGCTCACTTTCGGGAAACAGATTGGCGATGATGTTGCCGAAAATCTGATGAAAATTGCCTATGACAATGGCGTTAATTTTTTCGACAATGCCGAGATTTACGCAACAGGTAAATCAGAAATTGTAATGGGTAATATCCTAAAAAAACTAGGATGGCGCCGTAGTTCTTTTTTAGTGTCGAGCAAGGTGTTTTTTGGTTATGGAAATAAACTACCCAACGAAACAGGTCTGAGCCGTAAACATGTCATTGAGGGTTGCCACGATGCCATGAAAAGATTACAGGTAGATTATCTAGATTTGTATTTCTGTCATCGTCCCGATAAGAATACGCCAATCGAAGAAACCGTCCTTGCTATGAATACTTTGATTCAACAAGGTAAAATTCTATATTGGGGAACATCGGAATGGTCGGCACAGGAAATTATGGAGGCGCATATGGTAGCTAAGGACTACAGACTGATTGGTCCAACTATGGAAC
>JBILRK010000482.1:0-2780 GCA_044372705.1 Saprospira sp.
GACCTAGCTTTCAACAAAGCTGTTGTAAAAAAATGTCCAAAGGTTGCTCGAAATTATGGGATTAATTAACTGTCTTAGTCTGTTTGTTTATTTGCTTTTACTCAATGCCTGCAATCAGGCCGAGCCCAGTCCTGTAAAAAAGATGCCATACCAAGCGGAATACAATTTGGAAAGTCCATCACTGTCGCTCAAAATTCCAAAAGAATTAAAAGAAATTTCTGGTATTGCTTACTTTTCTGAGGGAAAAGCGATTGCAATTCAGGATGAACATGCTGTTTTGTATTTCCTGTCACTAGGCAATGGCGAGATATTGGATAGTATAAATTTTGGGGAGGATGGCGACTATGAAGGTATTACAACTGATGAGGAAAGTATCTATGTGTTGCGCTCTGACGGATATATTTTCAAGATGCCAAGAACTGCTACAGGTAAAATTGAATCAAAAAAAATCAATACTTTCTTAGACAACCGCTACGATACAGAAGGCATCTGCTTTCATCCCAAGACAAGAAATCTCTTGCTCGCCTGTAAAGAGAATGGAGACAATACAGAGGAAATATCCAGAAATATTTACAGTTTCGACCCCTCTACAGAAATTTTGAATAAAAAAGCTGTTTTCAGTATTAGGCTTACAGCAGTTAAAAGTTTCCTCGAAAAGGCAGTAGAAACAGCTGAATATGATGAATTGAGGGAGTATTTTGAGGATCAGGAAGAAGACTTCATCTATCCCTCCGATATTGCGGTACATCCCATCAATGGTGATATCTACATCTGTTCTGCAAAAGCAATCAGTGTTTTAATAGTTTTGGAACAGGATGGGAAAATTAAAAACATGCAAATAATTCCCGAAGAAATATTGCCCCAAACAGAAGGTATCAGTTTTAAGCCAAATGGAGATTTGATACTCTGTTCGGAAGGCAAGCACAAAGAGGAACGCCTCTTTATTTATTCATGGCGAAAATAGTTTTTATATTGTTCCAGGAAAGCTTAGCGCCAAAACTTTCTTAACTTTGTAGCGCAAAACCAAATCGAGATGAATTTAGATAAAAAACAGTTATTCCTTAAGCTTCAGCTTGAAATAATCTTATGCTTAGTAACCGCCATAATTACATTTATGGTTATATATCCCATTCTTAATAATTTTGTAAAGTTTGACTTCCTCTACAGGAATATTATTTTTGTTGTCATTTTTGTTACTTATACTAGGCTGATTTTTTTGCTCAAACATAGTTTGATTTCACATGTACAATGGATGAAATTTGTAATAATTTTTGCATCAATTCCATTGGTTTTTAAGCTAATAGAATGGATTTTTAATTTTCAGATATTTTTGCAAACAGAAGGTCTTGACAGCTATAATGCTTATTTTAAGCCCGGGCTTTCAGACAAGGAGCGTCAATCTCTTTTAACTTATATGCAAAGAGAGTTTTTGTTTTTTGGAGTAGCTGCAACAATTTCAGCAATCCTTTTACCTTTCAGGATGCTGATTTCATTTTGGAGGGTTTACAATAAAACTGGCAAAGTTTAAAACTGTATTTTTTCTTCTATTTGAAAAAAGCTTTTCATTTTGTCGATAATCTGTTGTTCCCTACGCAGATTGCTACTTTCTACAGCTATTATTTTATCGCGAAATATTTTGTATTCGCTTTCCATAAATTTACTGAGCCTTGTCCTCATTTCGCCCGGGCCTAGAATGAAGAGTTCATCACTTTGCTGTGCCGCTTCACTCACATTTTTCAAGAATTTGCGGGTCATATTTTTCTTGCGTTCTTCCAGTCTTTTCTCGTGACTGTCATTATTTCCGCCAGAAAAATTTGTTTTAATTGGTTGCCCGTCTCTGAAAAAAACGCCTTCAAGGTCAGAAATAATTTCTTTTACTGATATTTCAGTATCCTTAAAATGTACAATTATGGCCTTATTTCCATCAATCCAAATTCCTGTTTTTTTAGAGTCGGGCATTTAAGTATCAGAGTAATTTAAAGTGTCTTTTAATTCGGTCAACAATCTGAGCTTCGCGCAAGTAGTCACAGCTTTCATTGCCTTTGATTCGGTGAACATCGTGTTTATGTTCAGCATCTATAAAATGTTCAAACCTATGTCGCATTTCACCGGGACCAATGATATAAATTTCGTCATTATTTTTGATTTCTTCAAAAACATGCTTCATAAATTTTCTTTCAATATTATGTTTTCTCTCTGAAATTGTTTTTTCGGGACTCTCGTGTTGCCTGCCTGAGAAATGTCCGACAATTTTTTCACCGTCATGATAGTAAGCTTCGTCCATTTCTGAATCAATCATTCCAACCTTCATTCCTTCTGGGTTAAATTTAACAATCATGGCCTTGTGTCCATCTATCCATAGACCACAGCAATTTTTCTGATTCTTTTGCATAATGATAATTTAGGGGATTAAATAATACACAAGATAAGTTTAGATAGTTTGTTAAAAAATGATGGGCATCAATCGCGTTTAAAGTTAGTCGAATATAAATCTGCGCTGTTTGGAAAACATCTGCGGTAAAATAAATTTTACCACGAATAGGACTTTGTCCTTGGCAGATTAGACGGATTGACGCTGATATGGGGTTGCGGATTGCTTGTACCAAAACGGATTTGAACTGATTACTTTGCCTGTGGAAAATCAGCGTATTCTTAAGGAATCAGGAAAAATTCTGTGAAGATCTTCCAATCAGCACAGTTAGAAAACATCTGTGCTGAAAATTATTAGTATTCGGGTTAAAACCTTGATAGCTAGATGCATGGCACAAAAAAGGCGTCCA
>JBILRK010000483.1:0-2777 GCA_044372705.1 Saprospira sp.
AGATAACAACTCCGCCGGTAGTTCAAAAAGTTGCAAACATAACCCCGGCACTGGAGTTTTTACGGAATCGGGAAAAAATTATTCTACTAATACATGTGTTTTAATGAATAAAGCAGAGGAATGTACACTAAAAGGCGTATATATGGTTACAGATAGAGATACGTATAATTATTTAAAAATTTTTAACATGCCAACAGCAAACAGCGGCTCATTCCCAATAAAAGATTTTGAAAATTGTGATAATTGCGCTTTATATATTTCAAGTTATGTTGCCGGCTCTTATAGTGGAACATTGACCAAAACTGGTCCTAATTGTTTTACGCTTACTTGCACGATGAAAGATGCTGGCGGTAAGACATATAATTTGACAGCTTCTGGGACATATAAATAGTGCTAAACTGGAAACCAAGAACATGCTCAAAACAGAAGAACCGACTTTAAGGTGATAGGATTGAAGTAAGGGAGAGCTATTTCTCTGTAAAAAGTTTCAGTTATAAGTTAAACATTTGCCCAAAAAGGATATTTCTTCAATTATAATTGAAGGAAATGGAATAATTTTAATGACTTGAATATTTATAATACTTTTTCTTTCAGTTTCTTGAGAAATTCTTGTGCGATATCTTCATTTTTCAAATTTTGGCCAAATGCAAACTCGTCAGACCAAATATTATAAGTAATGACGTATGATTGATCGTTCCCTCTTAATTTAATATAGGTTGAATGGCTTTTAATGTCAGATGTTTTTTTATCAAAATTGACAAATATTATTTCATAGTCAAGATTATTACTAATATCCTTTGAGACAAGGATATATTCCATCTCGTCAATTTGTTTCAGTATTAAATTAGAAATAGACCCTTGAAATGTAGTCTGACCAGAATTTTGTGCATTTCCATCAATATCGTGACCTTTTAGCTTGGTATTAACTTTTTTAAGCCTGAATTTTTTAGTTACTTTTGGTTGAATTGAACCAAAAATAACTAGTAAAATCCCCATAATTAACGGTATTATTAAATATTTAAGCAAGGGTAGCCATAGCATATTATTGAATTGGTTTTAATATAGTATTGAAAGGTTTCATCGTAGAGGTTTTATGTCTTTATTTATTAAGATTATGATGTTTGGAAGTTTGCGCGGTTAGAGATTTTAGGACAAACCTAATATCCATAACTGCTTTTACTTACCTTTTAACAACAGTCCCCCAATCATCCATTAAATTCATACTTGCTATATCGAGCGGGTTGTGTCGAAAATTTAGATCTACAAGATGATTCATTTGTAATAGTTGATTTGGAATTGTCTTAAATTCGTTGTCAATCAAATTTAGACTGCCAAGCTTTGAAAGTTTATCGAAACCGGGTGGCAAGGTATCAATACGATTTCCCCGCAAGCACAGATTTTTTAGATTGACCAAATTTATGATTTCATCGGGAATATGTGATAAATTAGCATACATAAGCGTGAGATTTACAAGATCAGTTAATCGGCAAATTTCATTCGCAAAAATCTCTGCTGAAATTCTTACCCCCGTCAAATCTAAGGTCTCCAGTTCCGTTAATTTTGTAAGAAAATTTGGTTCCAGTGTTTCTGAGTGACCCAAATCGAATTCATCTATGGTCAATGACAACTTTTTTAAAGTTGTATTCTGAAAAAGTTCGTAGGGTATTTTAAACACTTCGAGACATACTTCGTTTTTGGGCATCTTTTAATGATTTTTCTTTAATAAAAATTGTAATGTTTTTTTGTCAAGTCAGGATAAGTAATAAAAGGTATAAAGTTTTGAAAACAGTCGTGGTTTCTTCCTCTAACAAAATGATTTAGTAGACATCGAGCTTTTTTTCTGTTGGAAGCTGTTGTTTTATCATTACAAACATAAAAAATATATTTTATGAATCGCAATAAGAATCCTGATATTTGTTGAAATAATTTATATATTACATTTTATTAACTCTTCCCAATCTCCTTACCATTTCTGCACCATTCACTCCATGAGCCGACATATAAATTGGGTAGTTTCATTCCGGCATAATCCATTGCTAGTAAACTATGACAGGCCGTAACACCCGATCCGCAGTGAATAGCGATGTTTTCGGTTTTAAAATTTGCGAAATAAGCGCTGTATTTATTTTTGATTAGTTCGGGTTTTAGGAATAAACCATTTTCATCCATATTTTCGCTAAAAGGAATGTTTATCGCCCCAGGAATATGCCCTGCGACTGGATCAATTGGTTCGCTTTTACCTTCATAGCGTAATTTTTCGCGAACATCAACAATTAAAAAATCGGCACTTCCAAGATTGGTTTCAATATCATTCATTTCTATCGTTGGTAAATACCATTTATCGGTGATGTAAGGCTCTGAAGTCTTTTCAGGAACTTCCGTTTTAGAACTCATAGGGAAATTATATTTTTTTGCTGCCTGTAATCCACCGTTCAAAACCTGAACCTTTTCGTGGCCGACTGATTTTAACATCCACCAGAAACGAGCAGCGGCATTGGCACCGCTTTTGTCGTCATAAAGAATAATATGGCTGTCTTTAGAAATACCCAGTTCGCTCAGCGTCTTTCCAAATCGTGTGATATCAGGAAGTGGATGTCGACCTCCTTTTGACAAATCTTCCTGAATATCTGCCAATTGACTATTTATATCCACAAAGTATGAACCTTCCAAATGTTCTTTTTCATAGTTGCTTTTGGCATCTTTGTGATTGCTGACATCGAAAATCAGAACATCAGAATTTTTATAGATTTTCAATAAGTCTTCAATTTCTATAATGG
>JBILRK010000020.1:0-10700 GCA_044372705.1 Saprospira sp.
CCATTTCTTCTTGTTTCAAACCTCTTAATAGTCTGATTTTTTTTAGCTTGTCACCTATTTTCATAATGCTGGATTTAATGAATCAACCAATAAGTGTACCTGGCCAACGCAAAAGTTGTTTTTATATCAAAATGTAGAGCCTATCTTTGTCAGAAGATATCCTAAAGGTACTGTTTTATTTTGTAATGCTGCAGCTTTCGATATCCAAAAACTACTTCCCGAGTAGAATTCTCTTTTATATTCCAAATAAACCTCAAGATCTTTAAAATTCATCTGACAGTTTTAAAGCAAACAATATTTTAACATCAAGAGTTTCAAGTCCCCCACAAGTGGACCTTTCTTTCCCCCCTCTCAATACTCCCTTTTCAGCCTTTCTGTAGGGATATTGAGTTGTTAAAGAAAAGTCAGCTTATCACAAATCCTTATTCCAAACTATTTCATTTAATTCGTTTAGGATAGTTACAGCCTTTCCCTCAAAATTTACGCTTTAGTTCTACTCAGAATGTTTAATATTTCCATTCTACATTAGCTTTTTATTTCAATACTAAGCTTAGAAAAACTTTACTTTTCTCTCCAATAAATTGCCCCCAAAAACTGACTAGCTATTTGGGGGCAATTCAATATTTACTGTAGGCCTGTGTAGATATGTAAGTAGTGAAGTCATTTCATCTTGCTTAAGACTATGTATTAGGCTAATTTTTTTAAGATTTTAACCTCATATTCAAAAACCATTAGATTATTCACAGAACTGTTGATTAAAATAAATTAAGGTGAAACTTGTTTTTTTATTTTAATGTATCTTTTATCTTTGCGTTGGTATTAACTGTTAAAATTTTTGGCACTGTTTTTGGTAATTGTTAGTTTTTGCCAAACAAAACTAGCAAAACGCTGTTTGCAAAAAGAATATTGCCTAATTTTTATAAACTTATAAAATTAAATTTCGAAAACAATTTTTTATTAACCAAGCTAAACGTCATGAAAAGTATTACAACAAAACTGGCATTTCTTTTTTTATTGGGATTTATCTCTGTGAATGCCCAAGATAACAAAGAGATTAAGTACCGCAGAAGCTCTTTGTCAATGATTCTAATCGAATCTGACCAATTTCCAAATAAAGATGCTGTAATGGGTTCTTGGAATAATTATCCATTCCCGGATAAATACAACAAACATGATATTGCTATGAAATCTGTCAAGATTGAGGATATCAAAGTTACAGATGAGGAATTTTTGGCTGCAGGTTT
Organism: Saprospira sp.; assembly: GCA_044372705.1. Taxonomy (GTDB): domain Bacteria; phylum Bacteroidota; class Bacteroidia; order Chitinophagales; family Saprospiraceae; genus Saprospira. The sequence continues at coordinate 1,245 of JBILRK010000020.1, forward strand.
TCTTAAGGATACCCTGAAAATGGCTCCAAAAATTATGCTTGCTGAAAAAGCATATCAGGCCGCGATGTCAAACGAATTGACCAAAGCTTCTGCTGTTCCATTGAGATATCTTAACGCAGAAAAAACTATCGCTGTAAAACTTCCAAATGAAAAGCAGGAATATCAGGTTAAGGTAGATAAAATTATCAAAGAGAAAAAGCTTGCTAATCAGTTAGTTGCTTCTTGGTTCAATGTTGGCTCTAATGGACCAAACATGAATTTGATTTCTGAAAGAGGTTTCTACAATGCTTCTGAGATGGATGCAGCTATTGCTTCTGGTACAACTAGAGGTTTGGCTTCTTTAGGCGATGCAGGTGAAGAATTAATCAGAAATACATTTGTTACTTTCACAAAATTGAATTTTGTTGAAAATGAGCCTGTTGCAAGAGTTGTAAGAGACTTAGCAAAAGCAAAAATTGCACAGGAAATGGCTTCAGCGCCACAAGTTTTAAAGGACAAAGCCTTTCAGGGAGTAGATGCTGTTTATGAAAAAACCAAAGAAGGTTATTCACTTTGGTCTAAAACATGGCTATACCGTTTGAATTGGAACGATTCAATTGCTACAATTTTTTACAATGACCTTTGGAGTAAACCAGCCGATATTGCTAATTCTGACTTATTCAGCTTAGAGTTTGTAGGCGCTCAGTTCAACAACAGCTTAGTAACTTTCAAAATTGGTGAAAAAAGAACTGAATCTCAAATTATTGACCTTGCATTAGTAAGAAATGTCGATAATGCATTTGCAGAGCTTCAGAGAGAAAACGATGTATTTAAACCAAAAACACCTGTATTCTCAGCCGATCCTACAATCCTTGCAAAAATTGGTAAAAAAGAAGGTTTGAAAGGTGGTGAAAAATTTGACGTACTCGAAAGAACACTTAACGAGAAAACTGGTCTGACAGAATACAAAAAAGTTGGTTCTGCAACTGTTGACAAAAAATTAGTTTGGGACAACAGATACAATGCTGGTGAAGAAGCTGAAGAAAAACAACTTGACAAAGATGGTAACCCTATCACAGCAACTGTTTTCAAAGGAAGCAAGAAGATCCAGCCTGGCATGTTACTTAAATTTATCAAATAATAAATACTAACATTTATGAAAAACTATAAAAATTTGTTTTTGGGCTTTTTATTAATGCTTACACCAATGTTAAGCTTTGCTCAAAAGAAAAAAGCCGACAAAGAAACTGCTCAGTGGAGATATGAAATCGAAGCAGCAGGTGTAGGTACTCAGGGTACATACCAAATCAAGGTTTGGTCTTATTCAAAAGATGCAAATACTGCAATCGAACAGGCCAAAAAGAATGCTGTTCATGGTATTATTTTCAGAGGTTTTCCAGCTAAAGATAGAGTGCCTGCTCAGAAGCCATTGACACAAAATCCAAATCTAGAACAGGAGAAAGAGGGTTTCTTTAAGGATTTCTTTGCTACTGGTGGAAAATACCTCAAGTTTGTTTCTCTTGCAAATAATGGTAATATTGCCCCTGAAGATAGAATCAAAATTGGCAAAGAATATAAAATTGGAGTAGTTATCTCTGTAAATCAGGCATTATTGAGAAAAGATCTCGAAGATGCTGGCATTATCAAAGGACTTTCAAACGGATTCTAAAAACCAAAATATATGAAAACTTTATTGAAATTTAGTCTTTTCATTGCTTCAATTTTAGTGCTGTTTTCTTGTTCTCCACAAAGAAAGACTGCAGGTAATTATACCTATAAAACAGAATGTCTTGGTGTTGAGTTGGATGGCTCTCAAACTGTAAAAGCCTGGGGTACAGGTAGAAACAGATGGGATGCTATTGAACAGGCAAAGAAAAACGCTGTTAGAGACGTTTTATTCAATGGTATTTATGAAGGTAAACAGGATTGCGAAAAAAGACCTGTAGTGCCTGAAGTGAATGCGCAGCAAAAGTACGAAACCTATTTTAACAAATTCTTTACCGACAATGGCGAATACAAGCAGTTTGTTTCCCTCAAAGATGAAAGAATTGGTCAGAAAATCATGAGAGATCGCAAAGGCGCGCGCCAAAGCGTAACTCAAGGTCTAGTTATTGTAGTAAAGCGTTCAGACTTGAAACAAAAAATGATTCAGGACGGTATTCTTAAAAATTAAAAATTTAATAAGATGAAAAACATATTAATAGTTATTCTATTCCTATCATTTACATTGAATGTATTTTCACAGGCCAAAAAGCCTACAATCATGATTGTACCAAGTGATGCATGGTGTAATAACAATGGTTATATGATGGAATTTGATAATCAAGGTAAAGCTGTTAAAATACCTGATTACAAAAAAGCACTTCAAAGCAATACAGATCTACTTTTGGTTATTAGTAAGATTAATGAGTTGATGGCAGAAAGAGGCTTCCCCCTCAAAAATCTTGAATCAGCTATTAAATCTTTAGAAGGTGAATCAGCTGAAGATGCTATGTTGACAAGCAAATCTGGTAATGGCGTTAGCGAGTCACCAATTGATAAATTAAAGAAGACTGCCAAAGCGGATATCTGGATGCAACTAACCTGGACAATCAATGCAACTGGACCAAAAAAATCAATTACCTTCAACTTACAAGGAATTGATGCCTACACAGATAAGCAAATTGCAGGTGCCTCTGGTACTGGTCAGCCTTCATTTACTGCTGAATTACCAGTACTTTTGGAAGAAGCTGTTCTTTCGCACATCGATAACTTTAACTCACAACTTCAAAAACATTTTGATGATTTGTTTGCCAATGGTAGAGAAGTAATCGTTAGAATTAAAAAGTTTGACTCATTTGATGGAGATTTGGAAAGCGAATACGAAGGTGAAGAATTAGGCACGATTATTGAAAATTGGATATCTGCCAACACTGTACAAGGAAAATTCAATACTACTGATGCAACTGAAAACATGATGTTTTTCGAACAGGTGAGAATTCCTTTGTATGATGACAAAAATAAGGCATTAGATCCACGTGGCTGGTTGAAAGGTCTTCAGAAAACGCTTAAAGAAAAATACACCATTGATTCTAAATTGATGATGAAGGGTTTAGGCCAGGCACAGTTGGTTATCGGTGAGAAATAATTTTTTTAAAATTAAAAATGTTAATTATGAAAAGGATTCATTTTTTTATGTTCCTATTTTTAGCATCATCTACTCTTTTTGCTCAAAACAATCAGACTAAATCAGATGACGCTGCAAGGATAACACTAACAACCGTTGTTCCTGATCAGATTGAAGGATTAACTCCTGCCGCACAATCTAATCTTGAGAACAAACTCAGCCAAATTGCTTCCAAAAATGGTATGGGCGGTAGTTCTTTGAACAATAGATTCATCATCACAGCAAATGTTGTTGTAGCTACTAAAGATATTACGGCCACAGCACCTCCAATGCATGCTTATACACTCGATATTACGCTGTATATCGGTGATGGTATTGAAGGCACTTTGTTTTCAAACACCACTGTAACGCTCAAAGGAGTAGGAGAAACCGAAACTAAAGCTTATATGGCTGCATTGAAAAATCTTAAAGTAGATGATGCTAAATATCAGGCATTTATTGAGAAAGGCAAACAAAAAATCATTGAATATTACAACGGCAAATGCGATTTTATTCTCAAAGAGGCTGAAATGTTGGCTAATAAAAATGATTTTGATGCTGCAATTTCAAAATTAGTAGGCATTCCTGAAGTTTGCAAAGAATGCTATGATAAGGCTATGGATGCTGTAGCACCAATCTACAAGAAACAAATTGATCGTCAGTGCAAATTAAACGTCGCAGAAGCAACTAGTGCATGGAACAAATCTCAGGATGCAAGAGGCGCATCTGCTGCAGGAGCTTTTCTTGCAACGATTGATCCTGCTGCAGCTTGCTATGCAGAAGCAACTGCTCTGTCAAACGCAATTGGCAAAAGAATCAAAGAACTCGATCAACGCGAATGGGACTTCAAATTGAAGCAACAAAAAGACGACGTTGATATCAGAAAAGCTACCATTCAGGCTGCAAGAGACATCGGAGTTGCTTATGGTAATAATCAGCCAAGAAATGTAACCTATAACTACAGATCTTGGTGGTAAGATTTAGTTAGATAGATATTTGAAATAGAAAGATTTTTATTTCAATGTTAAAATAATAAAAGCGGGCATTGCCCGCTTTTATTATTTTTATAAATATGTGTCTATTAAACACAATGAATATAATTTATTTTTTATTAAAAAAGCACTACAGGATCAAGACTAACTTAGCACTTTTCTACATTAAATTTAAAAAATCGATATAAAAAATCTAATCTTAATTTGCTTCTTAATAATTTCTTTTAACAACCTTCAGGCTCAAGAAAGAACTATTATTGCAACATTTAAAGAAGCTACCTGTAATGATGCTGCCTGTGAATGCAATGCCTGTAATTAAACCCAAACTTCAACATAAAAAAAACGACTTAAGCTCATATCTTAAAGATATTATGGCTGTAAAGAGTCGTTTATGGAAATCTATCTATCCCTTAAAGTTTCCCTTTCTCCATTCACATTCCAATAAAAATTCCAACACTTCTAAATGCCTTTTTGCAATTTCAAAGCTTTTTCCCCAGGTGTAGAGGCCATGCCCGGCGATAAGGTAGCCCTGCATTTCGGGCATTTTACGGTACAGGGTTCGGAATTCTTCGCTCATTGCAGCGATATCCTGTGTATTTTGAAAAATTGGAATGGCTACAGAAACCTCATGCGTTTTTATATCGCCAAGACCTTTTAGCACTTCATAATTTTCCAATACTATGCTACCTTCGGCCAAATATTTTTGAGATAGTATAGTTGCATAAACCGAGTGGGTATGCAGAATAACCTCCACCTCTGGATTTTCCTGATACAGTACCGTGTGCAGATAAGTCTCGGCAGATGATTTTAAGTGTGAAAAATCAGGAAGGGGCTTGCCATCTGCATCAATCAGCATAAGATGTCGGGTACCGAATTTTGATTTATCGATACCTGATTGTGAGATTGCTATGCTAATCGGGTTTTCACTGTTTTTAAAAGAATAATTGGTGCTTGTAGCAGGCGACCAGCCTCTGCTGTTGATCCAAAGAATAAGCTCCACAAGCTGTTCTGCTTTTTTAGGATTAATAACGGACCTCATGAGCAGGAATTTTATTTAATAGTTGTGCCAAAGCAAGTAAAAATAATATAATCTGTTGTCGTTAAATACATAGCAGAGTGTAAAAACTACAAAGGGAATAGCAAAAATAAAGGCATCGAATCGGTCAATCAAACCACCATGGCCAGGTAAAATATTGCCAGTATCTTTAATTTGAAGACTTCTTTTTAGTTTAGAGGCAACCAAATCGCCTAAAATGCCAAACACAGAGCAAACCGCTCCTAAGACAACCCATTGAATTAGTTGAAGTTTTATAACTGGCCAGCAGTAAAATGATACTACTCCCCACAATATGGCACAGATAAATCCGCCAATCGTCCCCTCCCAGGTTTTGTTGGGGGATATGTCCGGGAAGATTTTGTGACGACCCAGCAATTTTCCGATAAAATAAGCAAAAACATCATTGGCCCAAATCAACAGCATAACAGCCATAATGATATAGCGGCCTGTAATATCCTGCAAAGACATTGAAGTGAGTAAATAAGTAGGAAAACCAATGTATAAAAATCCTGCGATTGTTAATCCAATGTTTTCAAAAGGTTTTTTGCTGCTCGACAATAATTCAAAAACAAATGGAACAAATGGCAATAGCATAAACCAGTGATAAACGCCGGCCTTCCAGAGTGGATATGGTGAAAGGTTTTCATTGAGCGATACCAAAGCAGGTAAAATACCCAAAAAAATAGCAAAAATTTTTCTGAAATTGTTGGCGGCAGGGCTTCCATCCTTAGATAAAACCAGGCCGTAAAACTCCCAAAGACATAAAATGCCAACTATGCAGTATAGAATAGCCGAGCTTTGAGGGGAATACATGGTGCCTATGCCCATGATGATGCCAAATATTATTGCAGTTATGATTCTGGTTTTCAAATTTTTATAAAGTTTAAATTTTAAATGTCTTTACACAGGCCCTGTTTCTTTAATCAAAATCAATTTTCAGTTGCCTATCACGATTTATTTTCCAAAGGATATAACACGCAAATATAAATATTCCCGTCAAGATGATGCTTAGTAATAGAGAAAAATCGGGCTTTTGATAAATAGAAGCTATTTTTTTTGAATCAACAAAAAAGTAAAAAATTAATACTTGCATACTGTTGAAACAAAAATGCGCTAAAATAGATGCCCATAAACTACCTGTCCAAACAAAAAAATATCCCAACAAAGCGCCCATCAGAAATCGGGGAATAAATCCTTCGGGTTGAAAATGTGTAAGGCTAAAGAGCAATGCTGTTGCCCAAATTGCCAAATGTAAATTATTACTGTATCGAGCAAAAAATCTTTGAATTATTCCACGGAAAAGTAACTCTTCGCCGATACTTGCTACAAATCCTACCAGCAAAATGTTGAGCATCAGATCGGAAGGATTATTCATCTGCATCAGTCTTTGCTGAAAGATAAGTGTATCTTCAGCTATCATATTTGCAGGCAAAAGCTGAATATTTAAGTAGGCAATCCAAAGAGCTGTAGGGTAAATGGCAAAAATCGCTACTATAATTAAAGGAATATTAACCCATCCTGGATTTTTAGCAAGTTTTAAGAAGCGGTGAAAATTTTTTCCGCTTATTATATTAGCAAAAACAATGGCGGGAATGCTGTAAGCGGCTAAATGACTTATGATAGAAATGATTTTTATGTTGTTGATATGCTCCAAATATTCACCCACTATAATTTTTGAAATTAAATTTCCAAAATCTCCAATACCCAAGCCCTTTGCAACAAGCTGCACCAATATGATGCTCAATACGGTTCCCCCAAACCAACAGCAAAGGAATATAAATAATTGTCGAAGACGCGTTGCTTTATCTGACATTTGGGAGTGATTTATGATTAATCTAAATTACCATTATGAATTTAGACCTGTTGGTTAGAAGAATAATATGCAAAATCTTAGGAAAAAGGATCGTTCTGTTCCAAAACGCCAATGCCAAAAAGTGCAAAATCATACTTTACAGGATCTTTTTTATCAAATTTTCTAAGATTTTCTGTCAATTCCAAAACAGCCTGCCAGTCACGCTGTTCCCTGTGCAATAAGTCCAAATTTCGGGCGATTCTTTCAACATGAACATCCAATGGAATAAGCAATTGCGATGTTTTTATTTTTGACCAAATGCCAAAATCTACGCCTTTATCGTCTTTGCGTACCATCCATCTCAAAAACATGTTCAATCTTTTGCAAGAAGATTTTCTTTCTGGTGTTGCAATGTGCTTTTTTGTTCTATTGGGTGCATCGGGGAGAGAGAAAAACAGATTGTGAAAACCCACAAGAGCAGGACCAACATGTATATCTTCTTTTTTTAAATGATTCGAAAAGGCATCTTCAAGGCTATTATTATTGCGATAATACCACTGCAGCCATTCCAAAAAATAAATACAATCATCGGACTGAAAGGTACGGTGCTTGAAATCTAGAAATGCTTTTCTGTCTGTTTCTTTATGGTTTAGTATAAAATCATGTGGCGCATTTCCCATTAACTCAAGCAGCTTTTCACCGCTTTTGATAATTTGTACCCTACGGCCCCAGGAAAGCATCGCTGTCCAAAAGCCAATAATTTCTATATCTTGATTTTTTGAAAAGCGTTTTGGCAGAGCAATTGGGTCATCTTTTATGAAGTCCTTGCAGTTATACTCGGCAACTTTTTCATCGAGTAGCTTTTTTAGCATCAGTTTAGTTTTTTAATCTCTTCTTCCAGCTTTTTCAATGCTGCTTCTTTGCCATTTTTTTTCAATAGTATAGCATAAGTCTTTGCAAATTGTTTGCTTTTGTTTTTAGAAAATGCCTCTGAAGCCCATTTTTCAGCACTTTGGTTCAGTTTTTTATCTTCGACATACTGGCACACCAAAAAGGCAGCATAGTGCAATTTTTCTGCATTTCCCTTTCCGTATTTCGAAGCATACTTTGAAATAAGTGGACCTGCTTTCTTGTATGCTTCGCCCATGATTAAGTATTTTATATCAGCTTTTAATGAATATTCGGCTGCAAATGAAGGCATTGCCCGTTTCATTTGTTTTTTTGCTTCATCCAATAGATTGGGCGTGTTAAAGTTAAATGCTTTTTCAACTGTTGCATCACAGGCTTTTATTGCCTTATTTTTAAAAACTTCTTCCCCTTTTATTTTGATTAACTTTTCGCGGTTTTGAACCATGCGATCGAATATACTGCAGTCGGCTTCTGATGCAAAATCATAAATAAATTCAAGAAATGCCTCGCTCTCGTTTTGTGTTTGAGTTTTTATGTACTCATTGGCAATTTTCATAGTTGGTTTAGCACTAACCATCAGGGCATAGGCATATGCTTTAAGCATTTCGGGGTCACGATTTCCTTTTTCGTACTCCTCTTCATAGTTTTTACTTTTGTCGCCTTTATTAAGGCTTACTTTTGCCAAACCCAAGAGCTGATCTGCATTTACACCTCCAACTTGTGCATTCACCACTTCGCCCGTTCCGTCAACAAAGATAAGGGTCGGATAGGCAGATACTTTGTATTTCTGACCAAGCTTAGGTCCCTCGCCTTTTTCCATGTCTATTTTGACATTAATAAAATGCTTATTAAAAAAGTCACCTACTTCTTTTTGAGTAAATACTTCTTTTGCCATTCTTTTGCAGGGTCCGCACCATTCGGCAAAGGCATCCATAAAAATGATTTTATGTTCTTTTTTTGCTGTTTCTATAGCCTCTTCCCAGCTACCTCCAAAAAATTGTATTCCATCCTGCGCATTTGATAAAGCGGCAATGAAAATAAAAATTGGGAACAAAAGGTATCTCATATTATTAGTATTAGTACATTACTTTAAATGATATCCAAAAGTGTCAAAATGGCACTATTACGTGCAAAATTACTATTTTAGTTTTGCAGTTTCACAATTTTAGGTTTATTTTAACCCTAGACTGAGATAGAGCCAACTACAAAATATATTGAACCTTTTTATGAGCATGGATTGTTCAATTATAATTACTAAAAAAACTATTTAATAATATCGTTAAAATATTTGCAAAATGACACTTAATGAACGTATAACAGATGCGCTGAAGGAAGCGATGAAAAACAAGGACGAAGCGCGTAAAAGAACCATCCGAGCCATTAAATCACAAATTCTTCTGATGCAGACAGATGGAACCGGTCAGGAAATTACGCCCGAGCGAGAACTAAAGATGTTACAAACGATGGTAAAACAGCGCGAGGATTCCGCTTCAAGCTACGATGCCGGTAACAGAAAAGATCTTGCTGAAATAGAACGAGAAGAAATTGCTATTCTCAAAGAATTTCTGCCACAACAACTTAA
>JBILRK010000484.1:0-2770 GCA_044372705.1 Saprospira sp.
AGTTGGACAGTCACTTAATGCTAAAAGTTTAGGATTACGATGGTTTATGAAGTATAGCGCCGTCATTTCACTGATTCATATGTTTTTGATAATTCTGCTCGAAGAGCTAAGTTTGAGTTGGTTTCTACTTGCAAGGGTTATTTTCGGCTTTTTATTATCTATGCTTGTTATTGTACTTTATCAATTTATTTTTAATCCCAAAGTATAATTATGTCAAACGATCTGTTTCAGTCAAGACAAAAAACACTGCAGGCTGTTGTCATTATTTTGGGCATAATCCTTTTGTTTCGTTGTTTTCAACTTCAAATTTGGGATGAATCTTATCAGCAAAAGCAGAGTTTCAGACAAATTATAACTCAGTATCCATCACGTGGTCTCATTTATGACAGAAATGACAGTCTGCTCATTTATAATATTGCACTTTATGACCTACAGGCAACTTATGAATCGGTTCGAAGAGGAAATATTGATACTTTAAAATTCTGCAGACTCTTGGGTATAACACCCAATCAGTTTAAGTCAAATATGGAAAAGGATTGGTCCGATAAAAAGTTTTCCAAGAGAAAGCCTTTCGATTTCATGACCAAACTAAATCCCGACAGTTTCGCCAGGTTTGAAGAACATCTTTTTGAATTTCCGGGCTTTGAAAGCATTATCAGAAATGTTCGGGGTTATCCTGTCAATATAGCTTCACATATTTTGGGCTATATCAGTGAGGTTACAGCAACTCAAATTGACAAAAACAAAGACAATTACAAACAGGGCGACTATATTGGAGCCAGCGGCTTAGAACTTTCATATGAAAAACAACTCATGGGAGAACGCGGCGAACGGCATGTTCTAAAAGACAAATGGGGCAAAATTCAAAGTCGTTACAAGGGAGGCAGTCTGGATAAAAAAGCAAGGTCGGGCTATGATCTTGTTACTACAATCGATATTACGCTGCAACGTTATGCCGAGTCGCTAATGCAGAATAAAATTGGCGCAGTGGTAGCAATTGAGCCTTCAACCGGCGAAATTTTGGCCATGGTCAGTGCCCCTACCTTTGACCCTTCCATCCTCGCCATCGACAAAAACAGGGGTGCTGCCTTTGCACAACTTGCTGCAGATTCAAGCGATCCTTTATTCAATAGGGCACTTATGGCGCAGTATCCACCAGGTTCTATTTTTAAAACTGTACTTGCTGCAATCGGACTCCAGGAGGGTGCAATCAAACACGACGAGGGAATGACCTGTCCCGGCGCTTTTGTCTTGGGCAATTTAAGGGTAGGATGTCACGGACACGGTGCAGCTTCTAATGTTCCAACTGCCATAGCTTATTCCTGCAACAATTATTTTTGCCAGACTTACAGAAATATTGTGAATTTATACGGCTATGATTTCCCCGAAAAAGGCATGAACAAACTCATTGAACACCTCAGTGCTTTTGGTTTGGGTAGAAAAGTAGGCGTTGATTTACCTGGCGAAATGGCTGGCAACATTCCAAGTATAACATATTTCGACAAAAGATACGGGAAAGGCCGCTGGCGTTTTTCCAACTCTGTTTCTATTGGAATTGGACAGGGAGAGTTACAAATTACACCCCTTCAAATGGCCAATATTACTGCAATTATTGCTAATCGGGGTTATTATTATATACCACATCTTGCTAAAGAATTCAAGGGCGATAAAAGTGATGTCTTGAAAAAATATCGTGAGAAACAATTTACAAAGGTGCATCCCCGACATTTTGAATACGTTGTGGATGGGATGGAAAAAGTTGTCATTGCGGGTACAGGAATTCGTGCCTCCATTCCCGATATTTCCGTCTGCGGAAAAACTGGTACTGTACAAAATCCACATGGTATTGACCATTCAACATTTATCGCCTTTGCGCCCAGGGATAACCCCAAAATTGCCATAGCGGTTTATGTAGAAAATAGCGGTTACGGCTCAACCTTTGCTGCCCCTATTGCCAGTCTCATTATTGAAAAATATCTAAGAGGAGAAATACAGTCAGAATCGAGAAAGGCACTGGAATCTTCCATGCTCAATGCAAATCTGATGAACAAAATGTCTTTTATTCCAATTAAAAAAAACAATCCCGAGGAAAAAACTCAGGTGCCCGACTAAGATATGCAAAAAGAAATATTCAACATCAATCCGCTGGTTAAAGCAGAGATACAAGGTGAATTGAGCAGAATTGCCGAGGAAAATAACATTCGAATCCTATATGCCTGTGAAAGTGGTAGTCGCGGTTGGGGCTTTGCATCGCCCGATAGTGACTACGACGTCAGATTTATTTTTCTGCATCCTACTAGTTGGTACCTTTCAGTTCTACCACAGGATGACGGCATGGATCTTTTTGTCGATAAAGAACTGGATATCAATGGCTGGGACATCAGAAAAGTTCTAAGGTTACTCATAAAATCAAATGCCACACCTTTCGAATGGCTACAGTCTCCTATCGTTTATCAGACTGATGAAGATTTTAAAGCCGCCTTGTGGTCACTCTCTCAGCACTTTTTTCAAGCACGTTCTAGCATTCATCATTATCTTGGGCTCGCTAAAAATTCTTTTCGTAAAGGTCTCGTCAACGAAACTGAGATTAACGTGAAGAAATATTTCTATGTTTTGCGTCCTTTGTTGGCAGCTATGTGGATTGCAGAGCATAAAACGGCCGCTCCAATGACCTTTGCCGATTTGGTGCCAGTTTTATCCTCCGTTCCTCATATTGAAAGTATTGTGATGGACCTTTGGGAGCAAAAACTACAACTGAATGAAAAAGACA
>JBILRK010000485.1:0-2769 GCA_044372705.1 Saprospira sp.
CAAGTATTTCGTTTTTTTAATGATTGTCAGATTGTCAAATCGTGTAGGTTGACATAACCTATTTTTGATATGAGATTGAAAGACTTCAGGCTTGAGCGGGCTAATATTTTCAAATCATCAAATTTTCAAATTTTTTATATTTCCCCCAAATACCTAATCACCTGAACCTGCAAATAACGTTCCTGTTCTTTCAATTCGGCTTTTGGAAATGGAGCGAGCAATTTCCAGTGCGGCCAACCCTCAGCATCGATGCCCTCAAATTCATAATATCCCTCGTAACTAAGGAGCCTGCAGGTGGCAATATGTATGAGGTCTCTTTTTTCCTCTTTGGTATAATCCTCCTTAACCTGCCCCAATTCCTGAATGCCAATCAAAAAGAGAACTGACTGAAAATCAGGCACTGCATCCAATCCTAACAAATCTTTTACCTTATGACGCGCTTCCAGCCATTTAAAATCCAGTTCCCAGTCTTCCATTGATAATTTAAATTTTAAAAACGGCACAAGTTATATAAAAAAAGGAATATGGTCAAGTATTGGAAATGTCTATCGCCAAAATAAGTAAAATTAGAGTTGAAGTTTTTTAATCAAAAGACATTTATTGATCTATCTAAAAAGTAACAACTAATTTAATAGCTTCCGCTCTCAATCTGCGCTGCAATTCAATTGAGAATCTATTATTTTCCTAGGCTTGAATTTTTTAAATTAAATCTATTCCTTCTTTGACTATAATCATAAGTATTCTTCTACTTACATTAAAACTACTGGTTTCTGATAATCGTTAAATCTCCTCTGATAACGATATTTGTACCATCTAGACTATTTGCTTCCATTAAAAAATAGTAAACGCCATCTTCAAGAAGTTTGCCTGTTTTTTCATCTCTTCCATCCCAATTAGCATTAAGATTATTTTTCTTGTAAAGTATTTGACCCCACCTATTGTATACTGTTAAACTGAAATTAGATTCATTATAGCAAGGGCCAATATTTTTTTGATCGGATGATTGGTTGGGATAATTATAAATTATTGTAGCTGAATTATCTTTTGTTTTGATTTTACAGTTGTTTGTATTCGATGTGTTGTTGGTGTTATTATCAGGCACTTTATCCGCATCGCTATCTTTTGCCATAACTTCAAAACTTTCAACTTTTGTTTGACCTTCACTAAGACTAACATTTCGTTTGATAGGGCTACCATTTTCAGGAATAAACTGCAAAATAAATTCACCAGCAGTCAATTCAAGAATAAGGACCTCGTCTTTCTGGATTTGTCCTCTGTTTTGCCCGTCAATTTTTAAAGTTCCGCTGCTATTTGAGCTGATTTTGAGCCTAGCAGTGGCGGAGTTGATTTCATTAGGTTGTGGGTCGGGTTTCTTATTATTGAGTGGCACAAAGTAAAACTCAGTAGTGAGTTTATTCATTTCCACAGGTTCTTGATTGATTTGAGGATTATTTTTTCTTAATTCTATCAGATCAATCCTGATTCTCTTGAATAAATCTTCAATTTTCAGACCTGGAGTGTTTATATGTTTAAGAAAGAGCTCAGTATATGGGCTATGCAGGTGACCCTCAATAGCTTTTTCTCCCTGCGATGCAGCAAAACAGGTTATGGATCCCGATGGTACAACAGTAGGCTGCTTCCAGGTTTCGGCACTCAAATCTTTAAAAATATTTTTAAAGGGATTATTCCTGCATGCATCGAGCACCATAATATAAGTTTTATTCACTTCACCAGCTTCGCCCATCTTCTTTAAGATAAAATCGGTAGACACACATTCTTCTGCTATATCTGCTGCAGTTGCGTTGCGGACGATGTCAGTAGGAACGATGTAGTTGATACCATTTAGCTCAACGCCATGTCCCGAATAATAAAACATACCCACATCATTAGTCTTAAGCTTTTCGCTGAACTCGCGCACTTTTTCTTTTATACTTTTCTCTGTTCCATTTTCAAGGGTCATCACCTCAAAACCGCAGGCTTCGAGTGCCGTTTTTATTGCTCGGGCATCTTCTACAGGGTTACTAAGTTTGCTTACCTCATTATATTCATTGTTCCCAATCACCAAAGCCAGACGTTTGTCTTTGATGGTAGTGGAGTATTCGCCCACTTTGATGCTTTTTGTGTTTTGGGCGAAAATTAAATTTGAGAGTAAAAGTAAAAGGCCTAATACCAGCAGTTTGGGTTGCACGCTCATGTTTTGGTACTGTAGATTTTAAAATTAGTACGAAGATTTACAAGAAAGTTTCCTTGTAATTTAGTGACGGATGACGAAAATAAAACCCATAACAATGCCATCTTTTAGTTGACTGGCATCGAAGCTCAATTCACTGCCATTGCTGCTAAATTTTGCCAACTGATTATCTGAACTAAGTAGCTGATCACCAAGCACATTGTACAATTTGGTTTCCAAGTTACTACCGTCTGCCTCTTCAACTTCTGCATAGAAATCTTCCGGCAGTTGTTTTTTCGAAACTAAGACGACAATATATTCTTCTTCAGCATCATTTTTAACATTCATAAATAGCGGTACTTCAGTACCATATTTATAGGCCGGAGCGGGAATAACCCTTGACCCATCTGTACTGCTGCTGAAAAATGGTGAAACTGTTATTGACTTAGTTTTAGATCCAATTTGTTGGTCAGTGAAGCCCAGATCTCTTAGATAGTCACTTGGGAAAGGATAAATTGGCGCTATCTTTTTCTCTTTAGATGTGTTGTAAGCAAAAATATAAGCGGCAGCTTCCGTATTTATTTTTAATTGCATATAAC
>JBILRK010000556.1:0-2769 GCA_044372705.1 Saprospira sp.
AACAATTCCAACTCCATCACAAACCCCGCTGCAAAGGGCATCGGTTGTTGAAACCAATACTGCATCGACAGGTGGAGGCGGAGCTCCAAGCGTTACAGAGAGCGTAAGGGAACAACCGCTATTATCTGTGACAGTTACATTATAGGTTCCCTGACAAAGCCCTATGGCAGATTGTGTGGTCTGATTTCCGGCAGCAGCATCCCACTGATACTGATAGCCAGTTATAACAACTCCACCACTTGCATTCACAGAAGCCGAACCGTTGCAATTATTGGCACAGGTAGGATTTGAGGAACTGATTGTTGCTGAAAAAGTATTGGATGCAGGTACAAAAACGGTGGCTGTATCGGTACAACCAAGTCCTCCCGAAGAGGTAACTGTTACCGTGTAAGGACCTGGTGCAAGATTGGTTGCAATAGAATCGGTAGCACCATTGCTCCATAAGAAACTAAATGGCGCGACACCTCCCAGTGTAGTTGCTGTAGCCGTTCCTCCACCAGCGCATCCGGCAGGCGTTACAGTTGGAATCACTACAGGATTGGTGGTGGTTTGAATCATGATATAACCACTGTTCACTCCACCAAGGAAGTTAAAACCACCATCAATTTGAATGATGTAAGGCGTATTAGGTGTTAAATTATTATATGTAAATGACCAGTTAATAGGCTGTACCATACAGCTGTTGAAGTTCTGACAGTCGACCAATGAGGTTGGATTGTTATCGCAGGGTGTTGGGTCCTGGAAGAAGGAGATATTAAAACCATCATCAGGAATAATGCCCAATAAACAACCGCCACTAGCATTTGCATTGATTACATTGAGGGTAACTGCCGATCCATTACAGTCGGAAACAAAGTAATAATAAAGCGAGTTTTCAGGATTATCACCCTCTCCGCATTCAAAATAACCCGGCGTTCCTCCCGATACATTTTCTCCATTTGCTGCAGCAGTATTAAAACAGTAAGGAATATTCGGCTGAATTGGGAATGCCATGGCATTGAGACAATTGTCTGCACCGCAGCCTTCCGAAACACAAAGTTCAAAATCTTCGCCATCATCATCACCTCCCTGATTAAATACCTGAAGGAAAACAGTAGAACCCGGAGCAGCTGCAACTTCATAACCTACATCATTTACAAATCCGCCACTACCGCAATTGATTTGAGTTAGGTTCCCACAGCTACCTGTGTAAGCAACTACTCTCAAATCGGAGAAATCTCCAAATGGAAAACCTGAACCGATACCATCGTCATTACCTTCAATGAGGGCAATTCCACTGAATGGCATCGTAAAACTGTACCAGGTTTCACCGCAGTTCTGTCCACAATTTGTTGGTTGTTCAGCCGTTGGGATGCCATAGTTGTACGTATTCCATGAACCGCTTCCATTGGCACATGATTCGGACTGAACAGGGATACTGATGGCATTTGCACAAAGATTATTGACAGGCTCTGGATCGCCAGGGGCACCTGTGCCATAAAGCGGAAACATATCTCTGATTCTGATGTTAAAGGTTCCTTCTTCTACAATTCCGGAACCATCGACCTGAATAAAATAAGTTCTGCCTGGAACCAGACAGGTAGCCTCAATATTTTCTGTAATCAATGCAGTGGGCAGATTTGAACTTTCTACCTGACTAAAATTACCTGTACATAGGTTATTGGAAGATGAAAAAACATACACTTCGGGGTCCATGCCCAAAAAGAGATTGGTAGAAACTACCTCAATTTCAACCCTGCCCGAAGGCGGAGCTGTAAACTGATACCAGACCGTATGATCGGCATAGCCGCCTAGTCCAGGTTCGCCGAATTGTACATTGGCACATTCGTTTGTTTCGTTATTGATACTTGTAAAGGCACCTGATGGAATCCCAAAATTAAAGGCATTACAAAAATCATTATTATATGGAAAGACCGTTGAACCGCCGTCATCTTCGATTCTTATCGTAAAATTACCTTCATCACCACCGAAGGAGCCACTTCCATCGACCTGGATAAAGTATTGCTGGCCGGGAATCAAACATTCAAGTGTGACGGATTCATCGGAAAGAAGATTATCATGTTCACTGGCAATTTCGAGCCATGGACCACTACAGGAATTATTCAGCGCCTGATAAATGGCTACCTGTAAATTGATATTATCGCTGGAATTGCTAAAAAGATCTACCGTAACATTTCCGGAGGCTGGGGCCTGGAAGCTAAACCAAACAGTCTGATCAATATTGAATGCTGCAGGATCGGGCTCCCCAGCTTGGGTTCTTGCACAAAGATTCGTGTAAACTACCCCATTATTGATAGCACCACCATTCGGAACAATACCGAGATTCACCGCATTACAAATAGTATCGTATGGCGGGTGAAAACCCGAACCATCGTCTTCGACAGAAATGGTAAAATAACCTTCAATATTTAAAATTGTGCCATCGACCTGTACAAAATAACGGCGTCCAGGCACCAGACAGGTTAGGTTAACTTCGGCATCGAAACTGAATAAGGGATCATCCGATCCATCTCTAATCAAACTAAATGGTCCGTTACAGCTATTACTGGCCGATTCATACACAGCCAATTGCAAATCGACCGCATCTCCTACTCCATTCGGATCGCTCTCGACACGTACCGTAACCTCAGAGGTGGCATTGGCACCTGTGTGCGGGGGCGCAATGAATGAGAACCAAACGGTCTGATCAATGCCAAAAGGTGCTGGTTCGCCCGGTTCGATATCGGCACAAAAGTTAGAGTAGTTTACATTGTTGTTTACATTACCTCC
>JBILRK010000486.1:0-2764 GCA_044372705.1 Saprospira sp.
AAGAAACTGCCAAATCTTTGTACAAGTTTCAATGTTTTTGAACTGCTCGCCTGCGGAAATCAGTATTTTTTTGAAAGGAAGTTCAAGGACCTCTTCCAATATTGGTCGGCAGTGCAAATCGGTATTGTCATCCAGCAATATAAAATAACTGCTGTACTGTTTTTGTCGCAACAGATTTCTGAGTTGATCAAATCCCTGATTTTCGAAATAAATCTGCATCTTAGAAATCCATTCCTAATGATAGATAAACCATTGGTGTTTGTAAATCTCCGGTTTCAACACCCCAGGCATAATCCATGCGGATGAAATAGCCCAAGAAAACCGTGCGTAAACCAAATCCCAGCCCCTGAACAATAGGGCGACGGAAATAATTAACTCTTACACGAACAGGCGAAACAACAGCGCCGCCAGTACCTGGGTCGACAGTCGTCGTATTGAGCGGATTATCTTTAGAGAATGGGCTAAAGCCTTGCCATGCTGTTCCAACATCATAAAATGCTACCAACTGCAGATTGCGCAGCATGACATTGCTTGGCGGCGTTCTCGACAGATATTCGGTAACAGGAATGCGTAACTCGGCATTGATTAAAGCAAAATTGCTGCCATTGCGTATGTTATTCTGAAAACCTCTGAGCGGTGCTGCCAAAATCTGATAGGTAAATTTATCCGCATCGGGCAGCGGAATTGTTTCATTGAATCGGGGGAACATCCAGTTTTCCATACCACCCAAAGAATAGAGCATTTTCATGCTGCCAAATGAGGCTGCAGCCGTACTTCTTAAAGCTAGCACAGTTTTATTATCGAGACTGATGTAATGCCTTGCATCGAAACCCAATACAAAGGTAGGATTCCTAATTTTTAACTTGAATTTCACCGAATCGGCACCTGTTTCAATATTCTGAAAATAATCGGCAAAGAATCGGGCTTTTGTGCCTTTTCTGGCATTGAGTCGCAATGGAATGGTATTGTCATAAATATATTCCAAACGCAAACCTGCCTGTGAAAAACTGAAAACAGGCACTTCGAGACTGTTGCGGTTTTCAGATATAATTGCCACCTTATCGGCCTGAAAACTCACTGTACCCTGCACGCTGGCAAATTTTGTAAGCGGGTATCTCAGTTCGGCCATTGCCATATGTTTGATATTTCTACCCTTGGCCCGCCAAGGTTCATTTGTAAGTGTATCGGTCACCAGATATTCATCGGTACGTCCTCTGCGATAGAGCGAGAACTTCTTGTCAAGTCGACTTTTACGGTCTTCAAAAGATAGAAAATACTCCAAACCATTCAGGTTTACCGGCAAACGAATGCCCATTTCAAGGCGGTAGTCCTCAAAAATATCTGTAAATCCGGTTTTCATGAGCAGACCCAGCGCCGGAAAACGATACCTACCCTGCAAGTATAAATCCATTCCCCAAAATAGTGGTGTATTGTCAAGTTGAAATGTAATATCATCCACCTTAAACATATTCCTGTACTTTATTTTACGGTCGGGATTGTACTCAACTGCCTTTGTCACATTTTTCACAGGAATTTCAAAACCAGCGGGTTCTTTTCGTACTATTTCGCCATTTTCATTTTCCTCCAGGATAACAGGTTTAATTATAGTATCAGACTTTGTTTTGTTCGGGTCTTTTGCTTTTGGGTCCTTTACATCATTAAACTCGGTTTGGAAGGTGTAATTATCGATGTCAACCTTTGAAGTATCATCCGATTTTTTAATCGCAGGGCCGCTTGTATCTATTTTATATTCTGCAATTTCCTTGTAAACAAGCTCTAGTTCTTTGGCCAAAGAAGAATCTACCTCTACTTTTTCGAATTTTTGTTTTTTCTTCTCAGTTGCAGGCTTCTGCACACTGCTCAAAAGACCAGCTTCCCTTTCTAAGATACTTCTGTACTTGGTTTTATCGAGTACAGCACTGCGTTCTTTTTTTATGTCGCGCACAAAAATTCTGTATTGCCCGTCGCGATACATCAGGTCGGCAACTTTTGAGCTGCCGATTGACTGCCTGTGAATGTTTCTGCTGTAATTTGTATTAGCATAAATATCTTTTTTCAAAGAAACTACCTGCAGTCCTAAACTGTCTTTTTTGCTTTCAACTACTGATCTCGATTCAAGAACTTTTGCTTCATTGCTATCGACCGGAAATGTCTCTGTTAAGGTATCCAGTTTAAGAATATAGCGGTTTGAAATGCCGTTTTCGTCACTCAAATAAGCTATTTCATTTTTTCCCAATGATTGAACTGAAAATTCGCTGCTTAGCGAATTATTGGTCAAGCGAAGGAGTTTACCTTCCTTATCGGCAAGACTGTAATAAAACAGATCGGTTTTGGCATCGAGTGAGGCATCGCTTTTATCGGTTTTTAACTTATCCTGCGGGCGGTTAGAGGCGAAAACAATGCCGGGGCCATTGCCAAAGTTTACGGCAACAGCATTCAAATCATCCCATTTGTCGGAACTGATTGCTTTGGCCTCGGTACCTTTCAGAATGTAGAGGTCGGAATATCCGCCCTTCATAGCTGTAAGAATTAAATCTTCCCCACTTAGTGCCGAAACGCTCAACACCCTTTCAACTCCCTTTATCTGTTTGCTTTGTAGTTTTGAACTGGGATTTTCAGCATTTAGGCTGGCAACAAAAACCTTGTCGTCTTTTTCAAAAATAAGCACCAATTCTGCACTATTCTTTTTCCAGGTTATGAGCGGGTAGTTATCATCAATATCTTCCGTCAAATCTTTTAGTCCACTTTTCCAGACTTTTTTTGA
>JBILRK010000487.1:0-2761 GCA_044372705.1 Saprospira sp.
AAAGGATGCCGACAATCGAAGTCCGGTTCCGCTTTCACCAGCTATGCTGAATACAATATTCTGCACTGATAATCCAGCATCTATGATTTTTCTTATTTTGGGATTGAAAGGCACTCCACTTACAATAAATTTCCAATCTGCAGTTGAATTCGAAAGCCCGTTTAATAGCCAGTTCCGCTGATTCGTTCCAATGATTGTGTGCGTTGGAGCCGGGTCATAAACCCAACGGTTGGTAGTCGAATCGATGCGATAGGCTTTGAAAGTAGCATCGGCCATAGAACGGCAATCCAATACAAAAAATTCAGCATTTCCTACCTTGAAACTATGGTAATGCCCTTCTGTAGTATCTACCGTAGGATAGCCCGGAAAGAAAAGTCTGTAACCGCGCAGACAGTTTTCAATTTCGATAGGATAAATACTATCAGTAATGAAATAACTTACTGCTGTTGAACCACTTCCTGTATGAGCTGTACGTACATGGTGCGTTCTGTTGTTACCGAAATTATCATCATCATCGGGCATATAAACCAAGGGAATGTTAGGGAAAAGTTTTTCCTTCATTACCTGTTCTTCATATCTTTTGCGATAAGACCATGGAATGGTGTACCACTGAGTAGGATAAGCGCTGGGCAACTGATAACTGGGATAAGTAAAATCGCCTGTATGCACCATAAATAATGGATTATGAGTAGGCATCACATCGTACACCTTCATATTGGCTGTTTCCTGGCATGAGCCTGTCACAAAACTGAAATTTGCTGGCTGACCTACTGCAGGGAATGTTTTGAAACTGCCTTTTTTGATGTCGGGAACTGAATTGAATAAAACTCTGTAGTAATATCTAGTGTCGGCAGTCAAGCCATTGATATTCGCAATGACTGAGCTATCGAGTGCTGCAAGAGCCTGATTTTGAAATTGCAGGGGTGCAGAAAACAAACTGTCGCTATCTATTTCTATGGTAAAACTTTGTAAATTAGCTGTACGAATATACATACGAAAGCTAGTGTCGGTCATAGCTCCAAGTATTGGGCCATGTGTGATATTCTGGGCTAAAGCAAAGCTTGCCCCAAATATTAGAAAAAATCCCAGGACTGTTTTCATGGTTTTAAGGTTTGTTTTTCTGAATAATCAAAGTTACAAAAAAGATTGAAGCTTGTTAAAGATTGTTAATCTAAAACTATCTTTGAAGAATATTTCTACAAATATGTATATTTACAGAGACTGAAGTCTAAAACGGATTTCAATTTTATATTAAGTTTTATGAATGAAGCACCTATTGGTATTTTCGATTCCGGCATAGGCGGACTTACAGTGGCCTCCTCTATCAGTAAAGCCTTTCCAAAAGAATCAATTCTTTATTTTGGAGATACTGCACATTTGCCTTATGGCGAAAAATCAATTGAATCTATTCAAAAATACGCCATTGACATTAGTGATTTTTTAATGGAAAAGGGCTGTAAAATGATTGTTATTGCCTGCAATTCTGCCTCTGCAGCGGCATATGAGCTATTATCTGAAAAATATGGGAACAGGGTACCAGTAGTGGATGTAATCAGTCCACTTGTCGAACTCATCTCATCCAAATCATATAAAAAGGTGGGTGTTTTAGCTACAAAAGCCACTGTAAGATCTGATGTTTACAGCAAAAAACTGATGGCACTGAACCCTGACATTGAGGTATTTTCTCTAGCCGCGGGCTTACTGGTAACTATGATAGAAGAAGGTTTTTTTAATAACGATGTTAGCCATGCTGTTTTGCACAAATACCTTACTTATCCGGATTTTGAAGACATAGAAGCCCTGTTGCTTGCCTGTACGCATTATCCACTTATCAAGCCAGAGATAGAAGCTTTTTACAAGGGCCGTGTAGCAGTTTATGATTCGGTAGATTCTGTTACTGCAAAAATTGGCAAAATATTGACCGAAAACAATCTTTTAAATGATGGAAAAGAAGAACCTTTTAAGCGATTCTTCGTATCAGACTATACAGATTCATTTGAACAGACAACAAAGATATTTTATCAGGATAAGGTTCAATTAGAAATCGCGGTGCTTTAATTCAAATGTTTTTTTTAATGAGAATTCATCTCAATACATTAAGTTAAATGAAGAAAATAAAATCAAAATTTATAATTGTGGCGCTTCTGCTCATGGCAGGAGTTTGGATGGCTACCGATGGAAACCGCTTTGTCAAATTGGCACAAAGCATGGAGATATTTTCGGATGCTTACAGGGCTGTAAATGAAATGTATGTTGACGAAACTGACCCAAATCTGCTGATGCGCTCGGCTATTGATTCCATGTTGGCTTCCATTGATCCATACACCAACTATTTTTCTGAATATCAGATGGAAAAAACCCGAATCAACTTCAAAGGATTTTGGGATGGCGTTGGGTTCAGCATCATTGAACATAATGGCAAGATTGTAGTATCCGAGGTTTTTGAGGAATCTGCTGCAAGTTCGGCCGGAGTTTTTACTGGTGACGAGCTCATAGCGGTAGAGGGCACCAAAGTTAAGGGCAAAGCCTTGGAAGATATTGAGCAAAGTCTTCACGGCAAAGAAGGCACACAAGTATCTGTTACCCTTCGCAGCAGAGAAAATGGTACAGAAAAAGACCTTTCACTTACAAGAAGCAAAATCGAGCGAAAAAATGTGCCGTTTTTCGACATGATTGACGAAAATACTGCCTATATCGTGCTAACTACTTTTACAGAAAGAGCAGGTGGAAACATTGCAGATGCTTTGAAAGAGCTTCAAAA
>JBILRK010000488.1:0-2758 GCA_044372705.1 Saprospira sp.
AACGTATGCGGTATATTTTCGATTCAGTGAAATCATCGCCAAATTTATCATAAAGACCCATTGCGATGTCTTCATAGTCGTTCCAATTGATGGGTAAATCCAATTCAAAGCTCATATTTTTTTATTTTAATGTTCGTGGCCGATAATTCTCGATTGATCTGGTACCAATACTTCAATTATAGTATCGATATTGTCTTCAATTATTTCGCACTGACAGGAAAGTCGGGAATTGATTCTTGGATTAGTAGCCCTGTCAATAAAATCTTCTTCGCGGTCGCTTATTTCTGCCAGATAGTCTTCGCCTTTCAAGATGTAAACATGACAGGTACTGCAAGCGCAAACTCTACCGCAATTGTGGTTGATATGGATGTCATGATCATCTGCAATTTCAGAAATATTATCTCCAATTGAAGCGTTTATTTCAATTGGGGCAGTTTTTTTATCTTCAAAACTAAATTTTATAATAGCCATTGTTATATTTCTTTTAGGAAGCTGCAAATATACATCAATGAAGGGAAAAAGAATAAGACTTAGAGGAAACTGTTTATAATAAGTCTAAATTTTAATCAAATCCAACTTTTTTTAATAGTCCGCTTAAGACAATGCTATATTTAATATTTGGGTTGAAACTTTAAATAATTATGTGGGAAAGTCGCTGGCTTTATAAAATAATTAAAGTATCTCAGCCACAACAAAAATACTGCCCCCTATGAAAATAAGGTCATTTTCGTCGGCATTCTTTTTGGCTGTTTCGAATGCATCTTTTACTGAATGGTAGGCTTCACCATTCAAACCTAACTTTTGAGCAGCCTCATTTAAAGTTTCAGCATTTAATGCCCTGGGTAGATCTGCTTTACAGAAATAGAATTTGGCATCTGACGGGAACTCCGTTAGTAGTTTTTCGGGAGCTTTATCGCTCACCATTCCAAAAACAATATGCAAATTGTTGTATGCTATCTTGCTGATTGCTTTTTTTACATAAGCGAGCCCATGACTGTTGTGTGCAGAATCTGCAATGATCATGGGGTTTTGCAGTTGGAGTATATCCCAGCGACCAAGAATTTTTGTAAGCGCCCTTACATTAGATAGCGCGTCAAAAATGTTTTGCCTGCTTATTTGATACCCATTTTTTTGCAGCACTTCAATCGTGGATAAAACTGTAAGCAGATTTTTTTCCTGATAAGGTCCGCATAAATCAAGTTGTAAGTTTTCAAAAACTTGTTCGTTGTTTTTCCAAACGGTGAATGTGCTGCAAATGCCATCATTATCAAGCTGATGGCAGCTATAAATGTCCTCGCTGAATATTAAGTTGCTGCATCTTTCAAAAGCAATATTTTCAAAAACCGCTTGGGTTTCCTTGTTATATTCACCGATTACAGTGGGAATATTATTTTTGATAATACCTGCCTTCTCGCTGGCTATCTTTGCAAGGGTATTGCCCAGAAACTGCTCGTGATCGAAGCCTATATTGGTAATTACAGAACATTCTGGCGATATAATATTTGTAGCGTCTAAACGGCCGCCCATGCCCACTTCAACAACTGCAATGTCAACCTTATGTCTTCGAAAATGTTCGAAAGCCATTCCTACAGTCAGTTCAAAAAAGGAGGGTTGGAATTCAGATACAAATGGTTTAATCCTTTCTACAAAATCAACTACTTCATTTTCACTGATATATTCGGCATTTATTTTAATTCTTTCCCTGAAATCTTTGTAATGTGGCGAAGTATAGAGGCCAACTTTCAAACCAGACTGTTGAAGAACAGCTGAAAGCATATGAGCTGTAGAACCTTTACCATTTGTGCCAGCGATATGAATAGATTTAAAACTTTTTTCGGGTTGTCCTAAAAAATCTGAAAGTGCAAGACTATTAGACAAATCCGGTTTGAATGCAGCAGGACCAATCCTGTGAAACATAGGGATGTTATCATAAAGATATTGTAGCGCCGATTGATAGTTCATGCTACTCCTCAGAATTTTTTAAAATGATCGTAACCATGGTAGATTCCTTGCTGCGCATCTTATCCATTTGGACGCTGAAGCCATCTCTTAGTTTAATGGAACTTCCATATTCGAAATTGCTTTCCTTTTCGATAATTGCTTCAGCCAATCCGGCAAAGGACATAGCGCTGATATCAATTTTAGATAGTTTTACAAAAACTTGAGCAATAATATTGGCGCATTCAGGTGCAGGGAAATTTTTAGGCATACGCGATTCTTTGTCAAAAAATTCTAATCTTATTTCCTGCGTTAATTCGTGGCATCCAGATTGAATAATTGTGAGTTCGATAGGGATATAAAAACGATTACCGTTTATTATTTTATCGGTATCAAAGATAGAATCCAGTCTCAATTTTTCGATTGATCCGCTACTATCTTGTTCAAATGTATAGTCACTGACTGATGGAAATTTTGCTGAAAAAATGGCCGGATGTGCAGTATAAATACAAGGTTTGACCTTTTTATTACAGGACAGCAATAAGGGTATAAAAATAAGTAAGATTAAATTTTTCATTGGCCAGGTTTTGCATCCAAAAATACACATAATTATGAAAAATTGAGCTTGAATAAATCCTAAAAATAAAAAAAGTGAACCCGTTACCGGATTCACTTTTTTATCGAGCATCAGAAAAGATTACTTTTTGATGAACTCTTTAGTTTGTACACCATTCTCAGACTGGATACGTACGAAGTAGAATCCGGCGCTAAGATTAGCAACATTGAACTGGATATTTTGCTGTTTTACATTGCTGTAGTT
>JBILRK010000489.1:0-2751 GCA_044372705.1 Saprospira sp.
TTTAAAATTGATATCGCGCTTGGGATTATTCAAATTCAACACATCTCGTCCAAAGTAGCCGCTCAGAAAAAGGCGATCTTTCTTCGATAAAGTGTAATTTGCTTTCAGATTCAGGTCGTAAAAATAATAATTTGTACCCTCGAAATTGGTGCCTCTAAGAAAGGGTTGTGCAATGTCGAAAACATAGGTACGGCGTGCCGAGACAATGAATGAGGACTTATCTTTGACAATCGGCCCCTGAAAGGTAAGCCTTGAGGCAATTGCGCCAATACCGCCTTCTAAAACGTAATTGTTTTTATTGCCGTCTTTCATCTGCACATCAATAACAGAGGAGAGTCGACTGCCATAGTTCGCCGGCATGCCACCTTTGATAAGGGTAGTATTTTTGATGGCATCAGAGTTAAAAACAGAGAAAAATCCCAAAAGATGCCCGGCATTGTACACTACCGCTTCATCCAGTAACAAAAGATTTTGGTCCACTCCGCCACCACGAACAAAAAATCCTGCATTCCCTTCAGTGGCAGATAGTACACCTGGCAGCAATTGTATGGTTTTCAACACATCTACTTCGCCTAGCAGTACCGGTAGTTTTTTTATCTGATCCATTTGCAGCTCAATCGTGCCCATTTTGGTGTCTTCAACATTGGCATTGTTTCTTTGAGCGGTGATTATAACTGCCGAATCAATTTGTAAATCTCCAGTAGATAATTTTATGTTTAAACTACTGTCAATCAAAAGCTCAATTGATAATTCCATAGGTGAATAACCGGCATAATTAACAACAATGCTGTGAATACCCTTATCTAAACTGAGGGAATAAAAGCCATATTCGTTGCTTGTGCAACCTGAATTGGATTCTTTTGCAAAAACTGTCGCATAGATGAGATCCTCGCCAGTGTCGGCATCTTTTATGTAGCCGCTCAGCGTTACTTTTTGAGCCTCTAAGAGCAGCGGCACAAAAAATAGGATTATAAACAGTTTATACATTTTAATATAATTTGACTTTAGAACAGCTTATGGCTCTAATTGTTTTTATGAAGCCTTGCAAATGCTGACTTTACATTAAAAAAGCAGATTCGTGTAATTGTCGAATCTGCCCTTATAAAACTTGAATAAAATTATTTCCTTTTGACGGAAAAAACCTTTTGTCCTTTTTCAATTTCTACATCTTGTTCAAGGGCATCTTCCTGATTTAGGACTTCGTACAAATCAAAATTTTTGCCTTTTACTTCTAATTGATAAGCAGTTTTAGTTTCTGTGTGATTTACAAAAACGAGTAGGGGAGCCGAGGCTTTATTGGAAACATAGAATTTTGCAAAATCCTGCCAGCCATCGAAGGTTCCATCCAAATCAAATTTTAAATAGAAAGGTATGTCATTTTCATCGATACCTTCAAATTTTCCATTGAAGAAAACAGCATTTGCAATCTGCTCAACCTCTTCACAACCTTCGAGAAAAACAAATTTGGCAGACTTTGCAGTTACATTTTGGCAATTGACCAATTCACTGCCATCGAAATTAACTTTTAGCGCTTCTCCATCCTTTTTGATTTTCATGCCGGGAATGTCTTTACTTTCGAAAGCATCGCCTGATGAACTCAGTTTTCCGTTGTACATGTCCATATCGCAAGGAATACTAAGATCGAAATTTTCGCCATTTTTACTAATTTTAAGAAAAAGAAAATCAGCAGTTGGGTCGGCAGCTTTTAACTGATCTTCGCTGAGCCACACACCAGCTTTCAGCGTGGCGCTGTCTTCTTTTTTCTCATCTCCTTTTTTGTCGGAATTATTACAGCTGCAAATAAATGCGCACAGAATGCAGATTGCAAGAATTGGATTTTTCATATTTGAATTTGATTTGGCACAAAAATAAAGATATTTTTTAATTTTGAATATTCATATTAAAATGCTTGGCTGTGAATATTAAATGATAAGATTATCTTTGTTAAATAAACATATCATCGCCTCATGAAAAAGATTATCGCATTTTCATTTATTGCTTGTGCATTTATTACTACCCTCAAAGCTCAGATACTAAAGACAGAGGCAGATACGCTGTCACTGCTCGAAGAAATTGCTTTTCCACAGGCATCGGCCAATATGATTTTTGGGTTCAATGCCAATATGCTAGATCTGAATCATCTGCCCTCAAAAAAAGCGGATGTTAACAGTTTGGAAACCCTTTTACAAAAACATGAAAAAGATAATAAAAATCTAACCTTACTCATCGATATTTATTTTGCTTACAAGGCCAAGAACGAAGCTGCAACTGGTTTTCCTTATTTGCAAAAGGCATATGGAATTGCTATGGAACTTTATGAGATGAATCCATCTAATCTTGAGTTGGTAGAACAGCTCACTACCATGCTCATTGAAGTGAATAGATTGCCCGATTTACCGGCTCTTTGGAAAGATTATACCGACCGCAATCCTCAAGTTGCAAAGGGATGGGCAAAATTGGCCGTCTATCAGGCGCAGCTGCTCGACACTCTTGGTGTTAAAACCAGTATTGATAAGGCTTTTGAATTGGATGCCGATGAACCAGAACTTTATGTTGCTGCACTCACAGAACTGGTTTATGGTTTAATTCTGAAAATACAGCGCGAACCCAGTGCCAGCGTTGAGGCAGATTTAAGCTTTTTTAGAAAGGCCCTTTCCCGAAAACCGGATGCTGAAATGGTGAAAATGGGTTATCATGCCGCAAAATTGATAGAACTTTTTTACACGGTGATTCTAAACAATACCGAAAGCT
>JBILRK010000490.1:0-2749 GCA_044372705.1 Saprospira sp.
GAACAGCTAAAAATTGCTGAAAATCTACAAAAATTGTTGCTTGCTGCCAGGTCGCTAAATCCGGATTTTCTGCTATCCGAAACAGGACTCAAAGTTGAAACAAGGCTTGATTTTCCAAGGAATTGGGGTTTGGGTTCAAGTTCAACCTTGGTTTATATGGTTTCGGAATGGGCAAAGGTCGATCCATACGAACTTTTATCTCTTTCCTTCAAGGGCTCAGGTTATGACATTGCCGCAGCAACTGCCGAGGGGCCTATCTTATTCCGTAGGTTTAACGGCATTCCACAGTCAGAGCCTTGCAATTTTGATCCGCCTTTCAAAAATCAGCTCTATTTTGTTTACCTCAATCAGAAGCAGGATTCGAGAGAGGCTTTGGTGCATTATCTCGTTACGCCGCCCGACGAACGAACTGCTTCCATGCAAAGAATTACACAGATAACATTCAATGTCTCACAATATACGCAGACACTTGAACAGTTTAATGAGCTCATCAGAGAACACGAGGAATTGGTTCAGGCAGTTTTGAATAAGCCCCGTGCTTACGAAATTTACTTTGAAGATTTTTGGGGCGAAATCAAATCATTGGGAGCCTGGGGAGGCGATTTTGTGCTCGCAAGCAGCAATGAATCTGAAGAAAAAACAAGACAATATTTTGTCGAAAGAGGCTTTAAAACAGTCATTCCCTACGAAGAAATGATTTTGGGACAAGCTGTTCCTCAATCGAATTTGAGGGTATCTTCCTAATTTTTGGAATTTTTTAGCGAAAACCTTAACTTTGCCCCGTCAAAAGTCCCGAATGTTAAACTTGGGGCATTTTAGCTCATCAGTCAGTCAATCTGAGAAAACAGGACTGTCTTGTCTTTAACAATATGAAAAAAGCGCTAATTACCGGTATTAACGGTCAGGATGGATCCTATCTTGCAGAGTTTCTACTCGAAAAAGGATATCAGGTTTGGGGAATTTTGAAACGCAATTCCGTTTCTGAAAATCAGACATACAGGCTGCATGATATTTACGAGCATCCCGAACTCAGGCTTGAGTACGGCGATTTACTCGATATGGGTTCGCTCATCAGGGTGCTTCAAATGTCGATGCCCGATGAGATTTATAATCTTGCTGCACAGTCGCATGTGCGCATTAGCTTTGATCAGCCCTTGTATACTGCCGAAGCAACCGGCCTGGGCACGCTGAGACTTTTGGAAGCCGTACGTCTTACCTGTCCACATGCCAGGATTTATCAGGCAAGCTCCTCCGAAATGTTTGGAAATAGCATCGATGAGGATGGTTTTCAACGCGAGACTACGCCGCTTTCGCCGGTTTCGCCCTATGGCTGTGCCAAAGTTTTTTCTTATCATATTTGCCGCAATTATCGCAATGCCTATGACATGTTCATCTCGAATGGCATTTTGTTCAATCATGAGTCGCCTCGTCGAGGTTCTAATTTTGTTACAAATAAAGTGGCAAAGGAAGCGGTTCGTATCAAATTGGGTTTAACCAAGAAACTCACTTTGGGTAACCTTAAAGCGACGCGCGACTGGGGACATGCCCGCGATTATGTGCGCGCTATGTGGATGATGTTACAACACAATAGTCCAGATGATTTTGTTTGTGCTACCGGAGTTTCGCACTCTGTCGAGGAATTGGTTGAACACGTTTTTGGTCGTCTTGGACTTGATATTCACGAAACCGTTTCTACCAACGAAAGATATATGCGCCCCGAGGAATTGCACGATTTGAAAGGAGACGCCTCAAAAGCAAAGGAAATTCTGGGATGGGAACCAACGATTGGATTCGAAGAAATGATGGACGAAATGGTGGAATACTGGCTCGATTACTATCGAAATCCGAAGCTAATTTGAAAGCAGAAGTCAGAAGTCAGAAATCTGAAATCTGAAGTTAGAAGGAAGAAATCTGAAATCTGAAGTTAGTCTCCGTCGGACAAGATGAAATTGGAAATCTACAGTTCTCTTTTAATAATCTTAATATACTCAGGTCTATTTTCAGTCTAGCGTCTCTAGTCTCTATGTCTAAAGTCTGAAAATCTTAGTCTTGCTACTTGCTACTTGATACTTGATACCAAAAAAAATGACCAAAAGACTCGTAACCGGCGGTACCGGAATGGTTGGAACAGCAATAAATGCCGATTTGAAAATTGGAAGGAAGGATTGTAATCTGACCGATTGGCAGGAGCTAAATGCCTTTTTCGAAAAGCACAAGCCTGAGCAGGTAATTCATACCGCTGCTAAGGTCGGTGGCGTCTGGGCCAATATGCATCAGAAAGGCGATTTTTTCAGAGAGAATATCCTGATGAATACCTTTGTCATTGAAGCGTCGAGGTTGCATGGAATTAAAAAATTGCTCGCCTTTCTTTCTACCTGCGTTTTTCCCGATAAGGTGGAATACCCATTAAATGCCGATAAAATTCATCTAGGGCCACCGCATACATCAAACGACGCCTATGCCTATGCCAAACGCATGGTGGATGTGCAGTTGCGCGCTTATCGCGAACAGTACGGATTGGAGTATGTATCGGTTATTCCTACAAATATTTACGGACCGCATGACCTTTTCGACCTCGAAAACGGACATGTAGTGCCCACCCTTATTCATCGTTGCTTTCTTGCCCGCGAGCGGGGCGAAGACCTTCAGGTTTGGGGCACTGGCAAGCCCCTGCGCGAATTTATTTTCTCGGAAGATGTGGCCAAGCTAAGCGAATGGGCCATTGACAATTATACTGGCATAGAGCCTT
>JBILRK010000491.1:0-2746 GCA_044372705.1 Saprospira sp.
TCTATGAGAATGCTTATTGCAATAATGACACTCTGTTTTGCTAATAGCATACTAGGGCAGTACACTACACGCATCACTCATGAGAGCATTTTAATTTTGCCCGAGGATTATGACCCCGCTGTCTCCTATCCTGTTGTTGTAATGCTACCCTTCACAGGCGGGGATGCCGAGTATATGTACAATGCCTATGCCTACGAGGCAGGTTCCGGATCGGCTACTCTTCAAGAAAAACTTACAGCCATTCTCAATGTTTTCAATGCCAACAGGCCCGAAAGCCCAAGAAAATTTGCAGTAATGCTCCCAAAAGGCACAGGCAGTCGTAAAGACCATTCCTGGAGGGGTTTCGAAATGTGTTTTCTGCGTTACGAGGAAAGAGTATTGAAAGACCTTCAAAAATTTTCACAACTATACAATCTCGATACAAGTCGTATTTATCTGAGTGGTGTATCCTTGGGCGGCGACCTCAGCTGGGCTTTGAGCCTAAGAAATCCTGAAAAATTTGCCGGTGCTGTGGTGATGGGAAGCCGCTGTAGCTACCCTCCTCCCAGAGGTACCCTACAACAAATGTTTGACAAAAACTATGCTTTTTTCATGACAATGGGTATGAAAGAGGCAAATGACAGGCTTACAGGCATGCGCTATTCCCGAAAACAGCTAGACAGCATGCAGGTACTCAATATTTACAAAGAAATGCCCGATTTATACCACAATAAAGCCCCATTATGGCTTTTTTTGGAAGGTGTAGATTACCTGCTTTCGGTAAAACACAAAATTAGGGAGATAAAAGAGGTTGGTGAAAATGTAAGTATAAAAACAGTCGGTATTTACGAAGGCGATCTCGAAATCAATTATTACGACAGAAATAAAGAAAACCAAGATATTACACTTAATGGCGATGGTGTGTTTACGCCCTATCATTCCGAATTCATCTCCGGCGTCGGTCTCGAGATTACACAAACAGGGCCATCAAAAATCAATGTTCGGCTCATGCACAACGAATTGCCTGCCATTGCTGCTTACACCGCCGAAAGCGGCACAGACGGTGCAGAATCAGTAGACATTACCTTCTTTGAACAGGAAATAAAGGGTTACAAATACAGAGGTAGCAACGAGGGCGAAATTGACATGAAAATACATGGCTCACTTAGTATGAGTCCGCCAGAGAAATTTATAAGTATTAGTTTCGATGTTTATAAATCTGCCACACCCGAAAAATGGGTTACCTATACTTTCTTTGCAAAAATTGAGGACTGAACTAAATTTTGTGGTTATTACTCAATTTCAGTTCATGTATTTCCTCAGCAGTCATCTGTCTCAAGTGGGGTAACCAAAGTTTCATATACTCGGCTTGTGCATCGTAACGTCGGCTTTGGGTCTGCGGATTAAAATATCTGTCTTCTCTTGGGTCATTGCCTAAGCCGGCAACATAAAGCCAGTTTACCCAATTACTCGTTGGGTCATAGTCAATCAGCTGCGATTCAAAATACTCAGCTCCGATTTGCCAATTGATTTTAAGATCGTTTACCAAAAAAGAAGCTACATTTTGACGGCCCCTGTTAGACATAAAACCGGTGAGTTTCAACTCTGTCATATTGGCATCTATAAAAGGTTGACCAGTTGTTCCTTCAGCCCAGCTTCTGAACTTCGAAGCATCGTGCAAGATCGATTTTGGTTTTCTATCAAAAAGTCCACCTTTGGTAAATATTTTTTTGCCAAATTTTTTGCCGACTAAACGAAAATAATCTCTCCAAAGCAGCTCAAAATATAGCCAATAGGTCGATTTGTTGGCACCATGTGCTTTTTCATATTTTTGCAGTTCAGCAAAAATTAATTTTGGCGAAATGCAACCTTGAGCAAGCCAGGGAGATAATTTTGTAGAAAAATCTCCTCCAATAAGCCCATTTCTACTTTCTTCATAAGTACTTACAAGTCTGCTATCCCACAGGTAATACTGCAACCTTTTCAGCGCTTCGGTTTCACCGCCTTTAAATTCAAAGGCCGCCCGACTGTCATGTTCTGTTAATTGAAGATCAAAAACAGAAAGATCTGGAACTTCACCCTTTTCAATTTCTGTGGACCAAGACTTAAAGCCCGAAGGACTTTGTAGTGGCTCCCTTATTGGCGTAATTTTCTCCACCTCTTTGCGGAAAGCAGTAAAAGTGTCAGGTGTGTGTGTTACAGGGAAAGGAAGATCCTGAGTATAGTAGAGCATCTTACCTCTGAACAATCGCAGCTCCTGCCCTATAGCCCACAGATTTTTTTCAAGACTGTTTTGTACAGCAGCTTCCTCTGGCAGTCGCTCCATAAGGCCAAAAACCCAGGAGCTTTTGATTTGACGGGCTATTTCAGTAATTTCAAGTTCGGGTTTACCAATTCTAATAATAAGGTCTATCCCTCTATCTTTCAGAGAGGTTTTTAAATCTAAAACTGATTCGATGATAAATTGCGCCCTGAAAGCGCCAGTCTTTCTAAAACCATTTTCGCTAATTGCATTGAAAATTCTTTCATCGAAAACATAAACCGGATATATTTCATCGGCTATTTTCAATGCTTCATTTAAAGCCTCATTATCGTGCAGCCTCAAGTCAGTTTTAAACCAAACAATTGCCCTTTTAACTTTTTTCATGTTGATGAAATTTATTTAAGAGCTAAACAAGTAAGAGGGGCTTCGGGTTGTCCTTTTATGAAAATTTTAGGCCTATTCCTTAGTATTTTTAGTAAAATCAATATCTTGAAAAGCTTCTGC
>JBILRK010000492.1:0-2745 GCA_044372705.1 Saprospira sp.
GACTGACAATTAAAAAAAAACAAAAACTGACGCAGGTCATCCTTTCTTTGGTTTTCGGTCATTGAATTGGGGTTCACAGCGGCCTATCTTTGTATCATCAATAATTGAAACGGGAATTAAATAACTGTTGAAAATTAAAATCAAAATTTTTTACAATATATTTTTAGTCAGCTGTTTAAGCTTGTTTTATTAAAAAAATAAAAAAATTTCAAAATTGACTCAGATCATTTTCAACTTGGTTGCAGGTCATAAAAATCGGAAAAATTCGCCCATACCTTTGTAACATCAAATAATCAAAACGACAAATTACTCAAAACTCAAAATCACAACATCATGAAAAAGTTATTCATCCTCGCATTCGCAATCACAACTTCTTTACTTTTTGTTCAGTGCAAAAAAACTGAAGTACTTACTGAAGAAATTATCTCGACTGAAAAATCATTGACCGGCAATGTACTTGAAGGTACTAACTGGGAAGTGCTGACTGTTGTTTCAGTTCCAAAAAATGTAAACATCAGCTTCACTGTAAAGCATCCAAAAATGAATTTCTTCAACGATTATATCGAAATGAAATTGGGTCGTGACATCTGCAGCAAGCATTACCTTTTTGCAACTGACAATATCACAGTTGACTTTGCAAACTGCAGCATCAGCAATCCAAATCATCAAGCTTTGTCTGACCTATTGGAAGGCGATTTCCAATACATCATCTCTGATAATGGCAATGAAATGATCCTTAAAAACAATTCCGAAACTGAAATCACCCTGCGCAGAGTAGCTCAATTGGGCACTACAACACCGGTTGCTGCTAATCTTCCTTCAAATCTAAACGTTCAATAAAAATATTAAATCCTAATTTTAACATTCAAAGCCGCTCCGAAGGGAGTGGCTTTTTTGTGTTTATTGCGAAATCAATCAAGTTTCAGAAAACGTTGCATATTTTAATAACTAACTTTCAAATTATTAATATGGTATCCATTTTGAACCTATACAGGTTGATATTAATCTAATTTCCACACGCATTCAGAAACTTTACATCAAAAAAGCAGTATTTTTGCGTTAATATGTAAAAAAGATGAAAATGACAGTGCAGCAACGATATATCAGCTTATTTTTAATCTTATCCTGTTCGGGAATACTCAATGCACAGCTTCTGCCGCTCGAGCAACTCGAAAGCGATGATGTAGAAACCTATACCTCCATTGACAGAGCCTATCTCGAAAAAGATAAAGCACTGAAATTAAAGATTTATCAACTGAATAGTACCTTGCCCTCGGCCATTGCACAGCTCGATAAATTGCAGGCGCTTTACATGGAAAATATTTATTTTGAGGACCCGACAGAGCGTTTCGGTAATTTGACTGACTTACAGGTACTGTCCTTCAAAAACAATAAGATCGATTCGCTGCCACAGCGTTTTTCCAATCTGTCCAATCTTAAAAAGTTGAACCTCAATACGAATCGTTTTAAGCATTTTCCCAAAGCACTTACAGGACTAGAATCTTTGCAAAATATCGACCTCGGAAATAATGAAATCGATTCACTACCCGATGGAATTGGAAATTGGACTGCATTAAGCCAGCTGAGCATCAATAATAATTATGTAAAATGGGTTTCCGACTCGATTTCAAAACTTGAAAATCTGAGAGAGCTGAATCTTTTTCAGAATAAAATTGAGATTTTGCCAGCTTCAATTGGCAACCTGAGTTCACTCAGAAAATTGAATATCGGCAGAAACCCATTGAAAAACCCCGAATCGGTTTTCGAATGGATTTTCAAGTTAGCGAATCTCAGTGAATTGACAATGAAAGGCCTTAAAATAAAAACCCTGCCTAAAGACATTAAAAAACTCAGCACTGTAGAGCATTTGAGCCTCGAAGAAAATCAGCTCGAAAAACTTCCCGATTCCTTTTATGAACTAAAACAACTGCTATGGCTCGACCTCGGCAATAATCATATCGATACCCTTAGCGACAAATTTTCGGAACTTGAAAACCTGGTTTGGCTAAGTCTTGAGCGCAACGACCTGAAGGAATTACCCAAAACAATGCGCAAGCTTAAAAACCTACGCTATTTGAGTCTTCGCTCCATGCGAATGACTAATTTTCCCGAAATGGTCTGCGAATTGGAAGTACTGGAAGAGTTGAATGCCTCGAATCTTCAGATCAGAAAAATTCCCGAAAAATTTGTCGGATTGAAAAACCTGAAAGTGCTGAATCTGGGATTTTGCCGTTACTTAGATGCTAAGAGCACCCTTGAGCTCATTGCTAAATTACCTAGGTTGAATGAGTTGAGCCTTGCGGGGAACGATTACAAAAGTCTGCCGTCTGCCATTGGATTGTTGAAAAATCTCCAAAAGCTCGATCTTTCAGACAATAAATTTAGTACTCTGCCCGAAGAAATTTACAATCTGAGTGAATTGAAAGAATTGATTCTGGCCGATTGTGATTTGACAAAACTTTCACAGAGCCTCTCACAACTTCAAAATTTGGAAGTACTCGACCTTCGCTACAATACCACCCTGAAATATCTGCCCGAAAGTATCAAGGAGCTTAAGAAACTGAAGGTAATTTATTTGCATAATGTTGCACTTTCTGCTGCCGAAAAGGCCTGTATTAAAGAATGGCTGCCTCTGGTGAAAGTGTATTATTAAATAATCAAAATCAAGCGCTTTGACAGCAGCAATATTCGAAGGCATAGGCTGGGGACTTTTATTGAGTGTACTCACCGGGCCCATATTTTTCA
>JBILRK010000021.1:0-10591 GCA_044372705.1 Saprospira sp.
ATCGGTCGCATTGAGCAGGGTAAACATCGATTCCTCTGCATTCAAGGCCTTGCTGATGGCCACCATATTGGGTGTGCCACCTATGTAAACGCCGGTCATCATACCTGCTGCAATATCATGCTGTGGAATGCTTTCTCTAAAAGCATTGCCGATGCTGTAACAAACAGTGGCTACTGCCGTAGAAAAGATTAGAAAAATAATGGTACTTTTTGCAGCATGCCTAAGCCAAATTTTCATATCATTGATCATCAGCAACATAGGAATTGCCAAAATAACGGCTATGCCGGCCAATTCTTTCGAGCTGACCAATAATTGAGCTTCACTGTTTGTTAAATATTCAATCCCCAAGGCATGCAACCAAAACTGTTTGGTGTTACCCAATAAAATTCCAAACCCGTAGCAAACAACAATATCGCCGAGGATTTTATCAAGTCTTAGTTTTTTGCTGATCTTAAGAAGGAAATATGGCAAAACCAGGAAAAGAAGAATTAGAATTATTGCAGGCATTTGAGCTTTGGTAACTTAATTTAAAATAAGGAAGAAGGAAGAAATTAGAAATTAGAAGTTTGAAATTAGAAATTAAAAAACTGGCTAGTTGCTACTTTTCTAATATCTGTATGTTATTTCCTAAGTCCTTAAAAAACTAGTCCCTAGTACCTAGTCCCTAAAATACTGGCTACTGCTTACTTTCTTAACGGTAAGTTTCGCTTCTCCTAAGCTAGTGTTGTCCCTAAAAAACTGTTTTCTAAAGAACTGGCTACTGGCTACTATAAAACTAGTCCCTAGTCCCTTCTAACTAAAATACTGGCTACTAGATATCTTTCACTCTTTCCTCTCTACAAGTACATCCTATTCACAAAAGCCTTCAACAAAGCATCTCTTTGTTCTGGCTTTAAAGAGTTTAGCAGACTATTGATGCTAACCATATCTTCGGGCAAACCACCATTTGATGAAACATCCATGCCCAAAAGTGCTTCTAGATTATCGAGCATATCAGGGGTAAAATTATCCATTAACAATTGAATCATACTTGCATCAAGTCCCATCATCATTTCATTCGAAGGATGTTGTTCATTTTTGAGTTCCTCAATCGTAATTTTTAAATCATCGAGCAAAGCATTGATATGAGGCGAATTGAAGTCACTAATGGTTAGATGAATGGCTTCTCCCGAAGCATTGGAGGCCAGTTGTAACTGAAGATGCCAACCTTTTTTACCCATCTTGTCAATCAGATGAAAAACACTGATATTCGGATTGATTAACTTAAAGGAAAGCAGCGACATAACAGGTTTTCCCAGCAGCTCAAATTCGGGAATTTCTTTCAGGCCCAATATAAATTGTTCCGTTGCTTTTTGGCATCTTTCAACAGCATTTTTATAACCCTCTTTGCCCCAATTGTGGAACATAGCCCAGGCAGCAGCCATTGGTCCTCCCGATTTACTAGATGTTACGGTTGGATTTACAATAGTATAACCCGGCCAGCTGGAACAACTGAAAAGTTGATACTGTCTGAGTTCTTTGTTTTTATATATAACCGATGAACAACCCTTTGGCACATAGCCAAATTTGTGCAAATCGCATGAAATAGAACTTACGCCATCAACCCTAAAATCGAACTTAGGCACCTCGTATCCCAGCATTTCGGCAAAAGGCAGGTACATGCCTCCCACACAGCAATCGACATGAAAAAGCAAGCCTTTAGATTTTGCTATAGCAGCCAATTCTTCAATTGGGTCAACCACGCCATGTGCATAGGAAGGCGCAGAGCCAACTATTAAAATAGTATTATTGCTGATTGCTGCAGCCATTGCTTCCGGTTCAACTTTGAAAGTATCTTTGTTTACGGCTATTATTTTCAAATCAAGCCCCAGATAATGTGCTGCTTTCTGAAAGCAAGGATGAGCCGTTTCGGGAATAATCAGCTCTGGTTTTGTGATATCAGGTTTATTTTCACGAGCCCAATCTCTGGCAGTTTTTACGGCCAGCATTACACTTTCTGTACCTCCGCTTGTAAGGTTACCGCAGGCATCCTTGCCACCATTCAAAAGGTCGGAGAGCATCGAAATAACCTCCGTCTCTAATTTGAGTAGGCTGGGGAAGGAGCTTGGGTCCAATCCGTTTTCTGTAAGGTAGAGATTATATGCCTTTGCTGCAAATTGCATCGTTTCTGCATCGGTGCCATAAATATAGGCAAAAGCTTTTCCATCCTGCCATTTCAAATCATTGATTTTAGCCTCATTTAAAGCCTGATAAACTGTTTCATTTGCTATTCCGTTTTCCGGAAAATTGATTTTACCCATTGTCTTAGTTTTTATAATTTATAAATCTTCATTGCCATTGTCTTTCCATTCTTCTGGCTCAGTAGTATTTTTAATTTTATTGGTTATTTTTTCAGCATCTGCAACTGAATTTTTGCCATAAAAAAGGTCCGATTTTTCAAATTCATTTTTTAAAGTATTCTTCAGACTGCTTATTTGTTGTTTCAAATCCGTTTCAAGTTGTTTTTTTGCATGTTTTTTGCCCAATTTATAGTTGTATTCTTCTTTATTTATATTCCCGAAAACGGAACAGTAAATATTAAAAATTCCTTTTTTGCGAGCAGGTATCAATGCCAGTTTAGGATTATATTTTTTCATTTTTTGGGCAAGAACCTGACCTGCATTTATCTTAAATTTATAGTCAAAGTCCTGGTTAAATCCATGTTTGCCAGATAAAAGCAAATTGATTGCATTACTTTGAATGAACATTGCAGGGATAAGAAGCTCCTTGTTTTTTATCTGCAATTGATTGCTAAGTTCATTAAACCTGATATGATCCAAATCTTTCAATTTCACAAAGGTTCCCAAACTTTTCATTAGTTCAAAATTGATGAGTTCCCCTTTTTTAATGTTTAAATCGGCAACAACATTTAATTTATCATAATCAAATACAGCAGTGGAATCCCAGTAAGCATTTATTTTTACAATCGCATTGAGTTGACCCCTTAGATTTTTTGAAGTGAGTGTCGTCTGACCGAAATTATCTGTTTTATCAAGCAATTCATACATATCAACCTTTTGACAATCAAAAAAAGCTTGTAGAGAAGGTTCTTTCTCGAATTTTATTTTTGCATTCAGGCCCATTTTACCATTAAAAGCATCCATTTCAACGCCCATAATTTTGAGGACATTATATTCAAAAACCAATGATGCATCAATGTCTTTAGCGATAATTTTATTATAAATCAATTCATCGCAATTTGCTTTAATTTTACCACTCAGGAATTCAGTAATATAAGCCCTATGTTCATTTTTTGCAACTGCAAGTGAGTCTTTAAGTTCTTCAGCTGTTTTGTCGCTTTCTTTTGGCAATTCAGTTGCAGTGCTAAAAGCACTCATAAGTTCATTACAATTGATTTTTGCGGCATTCAGGTCAATATTAAATTCCAAGGCCGCATTTTTGGTATTTAAAGAATCGGAAAATAAAACAGGTAAAAGGTTTTCAAATTTACCATTAGCAGAAATGGCGCTTTCATCCGACTTAAATTTTAGATCTTTTACAGTCAAAACATTGTCTTCAAGGCTTATTGTTCCTTCATTCAAAGCAAGCGAAATGCCATTGGAAACTATTCTGGCATTGTCAAAAATCAATTCGCCTGACAAGGCTACCTCACTTATTTTTCTCGGATTTATAATGTCATCGAAATGTCCTTTTAGCTCAATGGATTGTATATCTATATTTCCAGATCCATCTGATGCCTGTTTTCCAAAAAAGCCATAGACGGCATTCATTGGAATTTTGCCCTTAAACAAAAAGTCGATTAGAGGATTTTCGGTGCCAATAACCTCAATTTCTAAGTTAATAGGATTACCTGATAGAGAGCCACTAAAGTTATTAAGCTTAAAACGACCATCTTTTTTATTCGAACCACCCGGGTGATTATAGGTTGCATCGAAACTTAGGGATTTTAAATTTATGGCCATGTTTGGATGGCTAAGTTTACCATCTTTAAGTCCAAATTTGATATCGGTTTTGGGCATTGAAGTGGCAGAATAAATTCCTTTGATCGAGGCATTAAAATTCATGTCAGCATTGCTCTCAAAACCACCAAGTCCCGATTCTACGGCATTGGGCAAAAGTTTCATAATTGGCCCCAGTTTAGCATTGTCCGAATTTAAACTCAGGTCCATCTTGAGTCCATCTTTCAAGTAACTAAGGCTGCCTTCCGTTTTTAAAACGTTGCCTTGTAGATCAAAATTAAATTTTTTGAAAGCGTAGCTGTTTGTTTTATTATCGATGGAGATGATGGCATCGTAGCCAATTTCCTTGCCTTTAAAATAAATATCTTCGCCAAAGGCTATCTGTTCCGATATGATTTTTGCCTTGCTGTTCAGGTCATAATGCTCATCGGTGAAGTTTCCGGAAAAGGAAGCGCTTTTCAATATGAGCCTGATATTATGTCTGAATCTTTCATCTCTGTATTCCAGCCTCACATTACCAAAACTGGCATCGGTAATGGTTAAATCAAACTTTTCATTTTCGGCTTTTTTAGAATTGTCAGATTTAAAAATGTCATAGTTGCCAAGACCATCTTTGTTAATGTCAATAAAGAGTTTGGCATTGCTGATATGAATATTCTTGAATTTGTATTTGCCATTGAAAAAACCTAAAATGCCACAGCTCAGGGAAATATTTTCGGCAACAATTAAATCAGTTGGTGATTTACCGCTGCTTTTAAGTTTCACATTTTTAAGTGTGACCGAGGCATTTGGAAAGCCCCATATCAGTGAAAGTTCGGCAGATTCAACACTTAGTTCAGTTTTTAAACTTTTCTTCAGTTCATTGATGACAAATGAACCAACTTCTTTTTGATAAAAAGCTGCAATTCCAATTAGAATCAGAATGAAGATTCCAAAAACAACAAAAAGCCAAATAAAAAGTCTTAAGAAAAATTTCTTCACTGTCCCAAATTCAAAATGTTAATGCCAAGCGTTTTTAGCCCAATAAATCATTTACACCCAGCCAAGCCATGAGTCCTGCACCAATTTCAAGTGCGCTTTCATCTACTTCGAATACTGGACTGTGCAAACCCGTTCCATTGGGGTTTTTTGTTCCCAATCTGTAAAAACTAGCCGGCATGAGTTGTGAATAATAAGCAAAATCTTCAGCGCCCATTCTCGCAGGCACTGCCAAAATATTTTCTTCACCTAAAAAGGCCTTAGCGGCATTGGTCATTTCTCTAGTAAGCGCTTCATGATTATATACAAAAGGATATCCAGTATCAATTCTTATATCACAACTGCCGCCCATTGCGCTGCAAAGTTGTTGAGCCATATCTTTGATGAGTTTTTGGGCTTCGAATCGCCATTTCTCATCAAAGGTCCTGAGGGTACCTTCTATAAATACTTTGGATGGAATGACATTTGTTGCCCCGCCGTCAGAGTTTATTTTTCCAAAAGTCAGCACAGTAGGCATAGTAGGTTCGGCTCTTCTGCTTACAATTTGCTGTAGTCCAACAATCATTTGCGAAGCAATCAGAATGGTATCGATACACTGATGTGGTTTTGCGCCATGACCACCCTTGCCGTTTACTGTGATATAAATTTCATCGGCCGAGGCCATAAAAACCCCAGTTTTAACCCCAATTTTTCCAACTTCCATTTCAGGTTCAACATGTTGGCCCAAAATATAATCTGGTCTCGGATTATCGAGATGCCCCCCACCAATAACTAGTGTCGCACCACCAGGAAGTTTTTCCTCGCCGGGCTGAAATACAAGCGTAAAGGTGCCTTCCCATTCATCTCGTAATTTGTTTAGAATATAGGCGGTGCCCAGTAAAGATGCTGTATGGAAGTCATGCCCGCAGGCATGCATGATGCCAGGATTACGCGAGACGTATTCGGTCTTATTTTGTTCTGGAATTGGCAATGCATCGATATCTGCCCTCAGTGCCACATTTTTCTTGCCTGGGTTTTTTCCATAAATTTTTGCCATGACACCCGTGTTGGCTATGGTTTGCACGTCATCAATCGACCAGGATGCTAAAACACTTTTTATAAATTTAGCGGTTTCATATTCCTGAAAGGATAATTCAGGATACATATGCATATGCCTTCTTATTTTAATCAACTCAGGATAGACTTCCGTAGCAAGTGCTTTAATTTTTTCAATCATACAAATGGTATTTGATTACATGATGCAAATTAAAGCATAAAAGCGATACTTCCACCAATAATTTGTATTTTTTTCAAATGCTTGTTTTTATTACACTTAGATAAATTCGTAAAGTCGTGTCAAATAAATTCTCAATTA
This sequence comes from Saprospira sp., assembly GCA_044372705.1. Lineage (GTDB taxonomy): Bacteria > Bacteroidota > Bacteroidia > Chitinophagales > Saprospiraceae > Saprospira. Next base: position 6,292 of record JBILRK010000021.1, read on the forward strand.
TTTAAAGATTTTTTTTAATTTTTTAGTGCAAAGATTTTGATAAAACAGAATTTGACCTATCTTTGCATCCACGTTTTAAAAGCAGCGTATTAAATGCGCTTTTAAATTGATTTCAGTTAACCCGGAGAGATGGGTGAGTGGCTGAAACCAACAGTTTGCTAAACTGTCGTACTTCGTAAGGGGTACCGCGGGTTCGAATCCCGCTCTCTCCGCCACTTTAACTGTTTTAATGAATCGGGGTTTAGCGCAGTTGGTAGCGTACCTGGTTTGGGACCAGGGGGTCGCAGGTTCGAGTCCTGCAACCCCGACTAGAAAGCCTGACAGAAATGTCAGGCTTTTTTAGTTTAAATTTGTTTTTATAACATACACTTTTGCACATTTTTCCCGAATATTGCCTAAAAGAACCTTATGAAAAGGAAAATAAGCTGCCTTCTAATCGCGAATCGTGGCGAAATTGCCAGAAGAATTATCAGAACCTGTAAAAAATCGGGAATTAAATCGCTTGTAATTTACAGTGAGGCAGATGCGAATATGCCGTTTGTGCAAGAAGCCGATATTGCAATATTACTTGAAGGAAAGACTTTAGGCGAGACTTATTTAAATCAAGATAAGATTATCGAGGCAGCCACTATGGCTTCGGCAGATGCCATTCATCCCGGTTATGGCTTTTTAAGTGAAAATGCAGCTTTTGCACAAAAGGTTTTAGATGAAGGGTTGATATGGGTTGGGCCAAATCCTCATGCAATTGAACAAATGGGCCTAAAAGCCAATGCCAAAGAAATTGCAATCTCCGCGGGTGTTCCTGTTATCCCAGGTTACAGTGGCGAAAATCAGTCTGTAGATTTTCTTTATCAAAAAGGTCTTGAAATTGGTTTCCCTCTTTTACTCAAAGCTTCAGCTGGGGGTGGAGGTAAGGGGATGCGCATTGTTCACGACGCACAATTTTTAAAAGATGCCATTGCAGCGGCAGGCAGAGAGGCCGATAAAAGTTTCGGCAATCCTAGTTTGCTAATTGAGCGTTATTTTCCATCTGCCAGGCATATCGAAATACAGGTTCTTGGTGATAAACATGGTAACCTTATTCATATTTTCGAAAGAGAATGTACTTTACAACGACGCTATCAAAAAATCATTGAGGAATCACCATCACCCGTTCTTACAAAAGAAATAAGAGATGATATTGCTAATGCAGCGCTCAATCTGTGTCGAAATATTGGTTACGACAATGCCGGTACAGTGGAGTTTATTTACACTGAAAATGAAGGCTTTTATTTTTTGGAAGTGAATACGCGTTTGCAGGTAGAACATCCTGTAACAGAAGCTGTGAGTGGATTAGATCTGGTACAATTGCAAATCAGCATTGCCGAAGCTGATATTTTACCCATTAAACAAGAGGACCTGATTCAAAATGGTTATGCCTTGGAATGCAGATTATATGCAGAAAATCCTACAAATAATTTCCTGCCTGCTATAGGTAAAATATTGGATTGGCATGCTCCCGAATCGTGTGGTATAAGGATTGACTCAGCGATAGAAAATGAAGCGGAGATTGGTATTTTATACGATCCTATGATTGCAAAAATTATCAGCTTTGACAAAGATCGATTCTCTGCAATTAGAAAAATGAGTTATTTTCTAAAAAAATTGCGTTGCCAAGGCTTGCAAAGCAATCAGCTTTTTTTGTTAAAATTAATGGAAGATCCTCATTTTATAAATGGCAATTACGACACACATTTTATAGCCGAGAAATTTCCACTTGAACAGGAATTGACAGTCCCAAGGCAGCATCTTTTGGAAGCAGCTTTTGCATTGCTCTTGTTCAGAATAAATACACGCTTTGAAGCGAAAAAATATCCACAAATTCCATCTGGCTGGAGAAATAATTTTTACGGCCATCAAAAAGAAACTTTTTATGTTTCCGGAGAGGTATTTGAATTAAATTATCACCAAATTTCCAATAATACATTTCAGGTTCTGTCTGATGCTAAAGAGTACAGGCTCACTAGCAAAATTATAAAAGGAAATGAGATTAGAATGTTGTTGAACAATTGCGAACAAAGCTTTTTTGTGATTGCATCAAATGATCAAAAGTATTTTGTTCATCATCCCGAGTCTGCTTCTCTTGAAGTTTCAGTTGCGGCGCGATATCCAGAAAAAAAACAGGAAAAAATTAAAGGCGCTTATGAATCTCCAATGCCTGGCGAAATTCTAAAAATCTTAGTTAGTCCCGGTCAAATAGTTGAAGAAGGCGAGCCACTCATGATTTTAGTTTCTATGAAAATGGAGAATACCATATCTGCCGCCTCAGCAGGTACAGTAAAGGAGTTGTATGTTAAAGAATCAGAACTGGTTCCAGCATCAAAACTTTTATTGAGTATCGAAGAACTTGAAAATTAACATGTTTTTTCATTGCCAAATATGTTTTAGAAATGCCAAATAAATTACATTATATCAGGTTTGGCAATGGCCCACGTTTTCTAATTGCTTTTCATGGTTTTGCCGATCGCGCGGAACTCTTTTTGAATTTAAGATATGCTTTAGAAGATAGATTTACTGTTATAGCCATCGATTTACCTTTTCATGGTCAAAGCAATTGGCCTTTAAAGGAATTCACTCCAGATCAGCTTCGCGATAGTATCAATGAAATTTTAGAGAAAGAATCAATAAGCGGTGAATTTACCCTCATGGGTCATAGCATGGGCGGCCGAATAATTCTAGGAATCAATGAGTATTTTAAAGACAGAATAGAGGCTTATATTATGCTTTCTCCGGCTGGATTTCAAGGAGCTAAGTCAGATTCAAAGCTGCTTTTTCCAAAATTTATCCGTAAATTTTTAAAATTGTTAACCTCAAAACCAATTTTTGTGTTAACTATTTTCAGGTTTGGAAGACTCATGGGCCTAATAAATCGTGGAACGCTTAATTTTTTAAAAAAACAATTTGAATTTCCAGAAAGGAGAAAAAGATTGTTCGACTGCTGGATATCATTGTATAATTTTCCAATTGACCTTAAATCATTCAAAAAAAATATTTTGGAAAATAAAATTAGTATCCACTTTTTTTATGGCAACAAGGATTATATAACACCCGCCAAATATGCTTCAAAATTTATAGCAGATGTTCCTGGAGCAGCATTGATTTTGGTCGAAGATGGGCACTATTTTCTTAAAGCTCCCTTGGCCGAAGCACTTTCCATCACTAAAATCTGACAAAAACAGCTAGGCACACTTATTGACTTTAAGGCTTGTAAACTTTTTAAAAATAGCCATAAAATCTACATGTCTGAGTTGTTAGTATAGCTTTGCGCTTGAAATGATCAATAATAAAACAAAGCGCTTACTGACATAATGGCTGATTTAATGACAATTCATCGATAAATAATATGCAAAAAAGAAAAGATAGAATAGGAAAGAATATAGAGGTAGAAATTCAGCCTGATATTAACATGGACATTGAAGATGAGCTTAGAATGCAAAAAGAAGAATATGATTCAATTTTGCCTATTCTTGCCTTAAAAAATATGGTATTGCTGCCAGGAGTTGTTTTGCCCATAACTGTGGGTCGCGAAAAATCACTCGCTGCTATAAATGAAGCATATAATGGAAATAAAACCATAGCTGTAACTGCTCAGAAACATGCCGACATTGAAGAACCCGAACTTTCAGATTTATATGAAATAGGTGTTGTTGCAAAGATACTAAAGGTTATAAAAATGCCTGATGGCACTTCTACAGCAATATTACAAGGAAGACGCAGGTTTAGAATATTAGGACTTTTTACTTCGAATCCATTTTTTCAGGCAGAAATATCTGCACTTAGCGATGTACAGGCAGAGGATGAAATGGAGATGAATGCCATATTTGCTACCATGAAGGAAATGGCAGGGCAGATAGTAGATTTGTCGCCAAATATTCCGAATGATGCAATGAATATGCTCAAGAATATCACAAATCCTAATTTTTTAATGCATTTCATCGCTTCAAATTTAAATATTGAGCTGACTGAAAAACAGGAAATCATTGAGACCGATAGCATTAAAGAGAGAGCTGAGCTTATTTTGAAACTAATGCTCAATGAACTCAAAACACTTGAGCTGAAAGCTCAAATCGAGGATAAAGTGCGCAATGAGATGGAGAAGCAACAGCGCGATTATATCCTTAATCAACAAATGAGGGTCATTCAGGATGAGTTGGGCGACAATCCTCAGCAGGAAGATATAGATGAACTAAATAAAAGAGCAGCAGAAAAAGTTTGGCCACAAAATGCCAAGGAAAAGTTCGAAAAAGAAATCAAGAAATTG
>JBILRK010000022.1:0-10586 GCA_044372705.1 Saprospira sp.
GCCTTTGGTTCTTTATTTTTTAAATAACGCTGCCACCATCTCAGTTCAGCAGCCTGTGCGATTTTCCAACGAATCAATGTATGATAGATGTTTTAGAAGCGATTAGAGGCCCTTCATCGTCTTGATGTATATCCTTTCCAAAAAGTCAAAAAACTGTTTTAGGGCATTCTCGTCCTTATTTTTTAGATCTAATTCAAAATTTTGGCTTATGTAAATATCTGAATTTTTTGGCCTAAGACTGTGCAAACTAATGTCTCCCACGCCATCTTTAATATTTTTCAGCATTTGCTTTATTACAAGTGCTTTTGTATTAATCTGTAATGTTTGGAAGTCCTTTTTAATGAACTGATTATGTATTTTAGGCATAGGTCTGTATTGTTTATCTTCCAACATACGCTGTTCATCATTGCTAATAACCAAGAGACCCTTGTCGAGTTTCAAAAAAATAGGCTCATCAAAGGTAGGTAGAGAAAGCTTGTACAGATTTTTTTTGCTATTTTTCAAGAATCCAGTTCTTTCAACTATACGAATGAGTTTGAGAATATGTTCTCTCTTACCATATGAGAAGCCAGCGGTAAAGAGGGGAATTTGCTCCTTGTTTTTTGTCTCAACAGGCAAATATTCATCTTTTTCACTATCGTACATATACGCTGTATTTGTTTTCTCAATGGTTTTCAGTCCATTTATTGCATAGAAAAGGTCTCCTTTTAGAAAGTTGAATGCTTCCTTTTCGTCAATAAAAATTTCTAAAAACCCAAAGAGATCTTCTACGCTTTTCTTGTAACTCCCAGCTTTTTCTGCCAAAAACTTTTTCCAACCCTCATAAACACCTTTTGGGCTGCTTGCCATAGTCATATAAATACCTGTTTTTTGGCCATCCATATATTTGAGCATTTTTTTATTTGCTCGATTGGATGTTGCCATTTTTGAAAAAGAGATAATATCATCTGGGGCAAACATTTTTGTATCTGATATGATTTTACCCTTTTCAAAACTAAGATCAGATGCCAAACTCATCTCACCATAACTGCTCAAAATTATTTCGGCTATATTCCTGGCCATTCTTGTCATTTCAGAAGACCCCATGCTATTTTCTAAATTGAGTCGCATGACTTCTTTGTAATCGATCCAAATTCCCGCATCTCTTAGCTTATCATACCAGCTTTTGAATTGACTATTCTGAGCCATACTCTCCGAAACATCAGTTGAATAAAGCTTATCGAGGTAACTTTCCAATGAAATTCGCAGTTCACTTCTGGATTCTTCTGTACTAAAATCCAAATATTGGTCAGCTAACAAGAATGTAAGGACGGCAATTTGTTTGTTCCAACTTATTGCAATGCGCTCATTGTGTATATAAGCCAATTGCTGCCCCTTGGCTACAATAGAATTGTTAAATTTTGGGCCGAAATATGATGAAATTTCAGTTTTAAAAACAGCAGCATCAGATACAGGAATCAGAATATTAAAAAACCTTATATTTGATTCTGCTTCTCCAAAAGCCATTAGCTCAGAAGGAAATTCAATTCCCTTTGATTTTGGGTTTCGAATCATTTCAAGCATAAATCGACTTTCGTTGATTTCTAATAGCTTAGCAGCTCTTGTAATTAGATCTTCACTAACGCTTAATTCTGAGAGATTTTTCAAATTTGTTTTTGCATCAATGGCATTGCATTTAATGCTTACTGTGAATACAGCATCAGCAGGAATAAGTTCGAGCATTAAACGCTTGTATTCTTGCGGCTCTTGCTGCTGTGAATGAAGAGAAATGCTTGTTAAAATTGTGCAGAAGAGTAAAATTATGGAGCAGTATTTCATATCGATATTATTATAATGTATAGCTATCTACACACAAAGTTAGCCATAAACTGCGATTATACAATCTTAAATCAAAGTATCTGCAGAACTGCGTTCCTTAAATACATTTCAAATATTTAAATATAAACTTGTGAATTACAAAAAAATATAAAAAAGTATTCAGCTTATCGTATCCCTTGGGGATAAGGAGTTAAGGCTTGGATTGAAAAAACTTGAAAAAAATTAATTTGATTTTCTTATCTAAATGTGAAAATGTTGAGAATTGTCATATTTTTGTCACGAAATTGCAATACTGTCTGTTTAAAAAAAAGCTCAAAATATAGTACTTTTTTCCTTTTCTGTTCGATAATTATATTTTTCTGATATCTGTAATTAACAATGAGAAAAGCTAAAGTGGTGATTTCGAGCAAATTTGAGAAAAAATTCAATAACTAGTCCTTCTGCGTCTGTTTAGACTTTTTCTAAATAAATCTGCACTTTTACAAAGTTTTTGAATATTGGATACAACATTGTAATTTTGCCGCAACTATAAAAGTTGTTTTTTTCGACAAAACTTTTACACACATGATATTTCGAACTTTTTTACGCTGTTTAACGCTTGCTCTGATGCTCGGTTTGAGTTTCAATTGGGCAAATGCACAAGATCCCAAAAAAGGTGAGGCGTTATTTAAAGACAATTGTGCTTCTTGTCACAGCAGAGACATGAAAAAGGACATGACAGGTCCTGCATTAGCCGGAGTTGAAGATCGCTGGTCTAAATTTCCTAAAAAGGAGCTTTATGATTGGATACGCAACTCTTCAGGTGTTTTAGGAGATCCTTCTTACAAATCAAACTCTTATGCCAAAGGTTTGTATGCGTCTTACAATAACACTGTAATGACACCTTTCCCTGCCTTGACAGACGAAGACGTTCAAAGCCTATTGGTTTACATCAACAACATGGCTTCTGCCGGTTGTGCTGAACCACCTTGTGCTGCCGCAGCCGCTGATACAGCTGGCGCTGCTGCTAAAACTGATGAGAAAGAAAAAGGTAGTGGTTCAACCATTCTTTGGGCATTGGCATTTGTATTGGTAATGTCAACTATTTTGCTTGCCCGTTACATTAACAGCTTGAATCGTCTCGCACAACAAAAATCAGGAGAGGCTCTTGACGAAGAAAAAACTTTCTTCCAGATTGTTCTAAATCCCACTGTTGTTAGAATTTTGATTTTCGCCTTAGTAATTGTAGGTGGTTATACTACCGTGAACAATGCAATTGGACTAGGCCGCCAGCAAAATTATGCTCCAGAGCAACCAATTAAGTTCTCTCACGAAGTACACGCAGGAAAAAATGGCATCGATTGTCAATATTGCCACGATGGTGCCCGTCGCTCTAAGCATGCAGTTATTCCTGCTACTAATACTTGTATGAATTGCCACACAGCTATTCAGAAAGGTCCTGAGTATGGAACTGCAGAAATTCTGAAAATTTACGCTGCTTCTGGTTTCAATCCAATATCAAACAAAACACCTGAGTACGGACAATATTTCAAAGAGTCTGTATCAGCAGATGAGCGTTTGGCTGTTTACAAAAAATGGTTGGTTGAAGCTAATAAAGAAAACAAGGCAATCACAGAAACCGAAATCAATACACAGTTGGCATCTGCTAAACCAATGATTGGCAAACCAGTAAACTGGGTTAAAATACACAACCTTCCCGATCATGCTTACTTCAATCACGCACAGCACGTAACTGTAGGTAAAGTAGCTTGTCAAGATTGCCATGGAAAGGTTGAAGAAATGAAATTGGTTAAACAATATGCACCACTTTCTATGGGATGGTGTGTAAATTGTCACAGACAAACCAAAGTTAAGTTCGACGAGAATGCATATTATAATGCCGAAACTAAAAGCCACAAAATGTATGAACAATACCACAATGAGGTTAAATCCGGCAAACGTAATGGCGTGACTGTTGAGGAAATCGGTGGTTTGGAATGCCAAAAATGTCATTACTAAAATTTAGCTTTGACAGGCTTTGATACTACTTTGATTATTTAAATTAACATTAAAAACAGGGAATTCGTCCCGATATAATATACCCGACTAGTTTATGAACAATCAGGAGAATATCACAAAAGTATGGGCTGGCGTTGAGGATCTTACTCAAGACCCCGAGTTCTTAAAATCACAGGAAGCAGAGTTTCCTGAATTTTCTGAGCAGGAAAATAACAGCGAAGGCCCGAACCGAAGAGACTTTTTGAAATACATGGGCTTTGGTATTGGTGCAGCTACTTTGGCAGGTTGTGAAATACCTGTAAAAAAAGTAATACCATACTTGGTAAAACCCGAGGAAATCGTACCTGGGGTAGCAACCTATTATGCCTCAACCTTTGTGAAAGGCTCTGATTGTGTTCCTGTTTTGATCAAAACACGTGAAGGTCGTCCAATTAAAATTGAAGGACACCCGCTTTCATTTACACATGGTGGTACCTCTGCACGTTCTCAGGCTTCTGTACTCGATCTTTATGATACCAATCGTATTAAAACGGCAGGTAAGGTAAAATCTGCAGACGCTAAGAATAAAAAGAAAGCATACAGCGTACAGGAAATGAGTTGGACAGATCTCGACAAAGAAATTATGTCTAAACTCAATGAGGGTTCAAAAGTTCGTATTGTTTCTCATACTTCAATGAGTCCAACACTTTCTTCTGCTATCCAACAGTTTAAAAATAAGTTTCCAAATACAAAACACATTCAATACGAACCATTTTCAACTTCAGCATTGCTCGAAGCAAATGGCGAAATGTTTGGCAAAGCAGTAGTTCCAAATTACCGTTTCGATACTGCAAAATGTGTTGTTTCTATCGATTGCGATTTTCTTGGTACTTGGATTTCTCCTGTTGAATATTCAGCAGACTATATCAAAAACCGTAAGTTGTCGGACAAACAGCTTCCAAATGCTACTAAGGAAATGTCGGTGCATATACAGTTCGAAGGACGTATGTCACTCACTGGTTCAAATGCAGACCACCGCGTACTGTTAAAACCATCTGAACAAGCATCTGCAGTTAAAATGCTCTTCAACGAGGTTGCTACACTTACCGGAAACGGAGCTGCTTCATCTTCTGCGAAATTTTCATGGGCAAAAGCAAATGCCGGAATCAAAAATGCAGCAAAGAAATTAGTTGAAAATAAAGGTCAGGCTCTTGTTGTTTGTGGTATCAATGATATCAACATTCAAAAAGTCGTTAATGGTATCAACGAAATGCTTGGCTCTTACGGCAAAACTATTCTTTGGGAAGGATACTCTAAACAACGTAATGATAGTGATAAGGCAATTGCAGAACTCACTGCTGAGTTAGGTTCAATCGATGCTTTAATTGTATTGGATGCTAATCCTGCTTTTGACTTACCTGGTCTTGCAACTAATTTCGCTAAAGGTATTGAGGCTTTGAGCAAAGCTGGTAAAGTTACTATCTCGATGGCTGGTTCAATTGATGAAACTGCCTCTCGTTGTACATACGTTGCTCCTGATCATAATTATCTCGAATCTTGGGGTGATGTAAATCCTAAACAAGGTCAATATTACCTTATTCAACCAACAATCCGCCCCTTATTCAAAACCCGTGCTGCTGGACAAAGTTTCCTAACATGGGGAGGCGTTACTGTAGAAGGTGATCAGCCATATTATGAATATTTAAAGGCTTTCTGGAAAAAGAATTTCTTTTCTGCACAGACTAAATATCTTACGCCGCAGTCATTTTGGGAAAATGTGCTTCACGACGGTGCATTCAAATTGGATACACCCGACGCTGAGCCAAAATCTTATGCATTGCCTGTTTTTGCAGTAGCTGCAGCTCTGGCAACTGATTCCGAAGAACAAAAAGACGCTAAGAAAGTCGAGCAAAAAGAAGAAAAGAAAGCGGAAGTTAAAACTGCGGTCAAAGCTGAAGAGAAAAAGCCAGAACCAAAGAAAACTGAAGCTAAAACTGAAGAAAAAGTTGCAGCCACTGGTGTTTTAGCAGCAGCTCAGGCAGCACTTGCAAACTTGGGCGAAGCTTCTGGCGATGCTTGGGAAGTTATTTTCTACGAAACCATCAATATGGGTGCCGGACAGTATGCCAACAACCCATGGCTTCAGGAAATGTCAGATCCAATCATGCGTACAACTTGGGATAACTTTATCTCAATTCCAATTGAATGGGATGGCGATAACAACTATAAAACTCCATTTGGTAATTTAATTGATGGGGATGTTGTAGAATTAAAAATAAATGGAAACACCTATAAATTGCCGGTAATCCGTCAGTTTGGCCAACACAAAAAAGTTGTAACCATCGGTTTAGGTTACGGTCGTAGCATCGCAGGTCTTGCAGGTTCTTTGGTTGGTAAAGATTTGTTCCCTGAAGTGAAAGAATTTAAATATTCTTCAAAAGCTGCTGATATCAAAAAAGTAGGACGTGATGGTCAATTCGCTCCTGTACAAATACACCACACTTACGGTCTTAAAAATAAGACAAAAGATGGTAAAGAAATTAATGTAGATGAGCAGGTACTTGGTCACAGAGGTTTCCAAGGCTCTCTAACAGATCGTTCAGTTTTCTTCCAATCAACTGCTGCTGACCTTGAAAAGGGAGTAAAGTCTTTGAAAGAGAAACGCAAAGAATATCAATACCTCAATAGCAAAGGTCTTTATCCAACAAGAGAGGAAGTGTACGGATTGGCACACTGGTGGGCAATGTCAATTGACTTGAATGCCTGTACCGGTTGTGGTGCTTGTACAATAGCTTGTATGGCTGAAAATAATATACCAGTTGTTGGTAAATTTGAAGTTTCAAAAGCACATGATATGGCTTGGTTGCGTATCGACCGTTACTATTATGGTGACGAAGAAACGCCGAATACTGCCTACATGCCGATGATGTGCCAGCACTGTGACAATGCACCATGCGAAAACGTTTGTCCGGTTGCAGCTACAAACCACAGCTCTGAAGGTTTGAACCAAATGACATATAACCGTTGTATTGGTACCCGCTATTGCGCAAACAACTGTCCTTATAAAGTACGTCGTTTCAACTGGTTAGACTATACATCTGCCGATCTTTTCCCTGCGAATGAGGTTGACATGAATCGTGGAATGGAAAATGATGAATACTACACTTACATGACCGACAATCTTACACGTATGGTATTGAATCCAGATGTAACTGTCCGTTCTCGTGGTGTAATTGAAAAATGTAGTTTCTGCGTACAACGTTTACAAGAAGGTAAATTAACTGCAAAAGTTGAAGGTCGTCGTTTGAAAGACGGTGATGTTAAAGTTGCATGTCAGTCTGCTTGTCCTACAGGCGCAATTGTATTCGGTGACCGTAATGACAAAGAAAGTATGGTAGCCCAATGGATGGCTTCAGATCGCGGATACCTTGCTCTCGAAGAAGTAAATGTACGTTCTTCTGTTACCTATCTCATGAAGGTAGTTAACAAGGATGCAAAGTTTAATGCATAGTAAATTGTTTCTGATTTAAACAAGAATATAAATTCTCATCGTAATAAATATAAACTCTTATGAGCGCAGTCGTATCAGATATTCGTCCGCCACTAATAACCGGCAATAAGACTTATCACCAGATAACCGAAGATATCTGTTCACCAACTGAGCAGCTGCCCGATAGAAATTGGGTTTTGATGCTTCTTATGACCCTCGGTCTGCTTGGTTTTGGTACAGTAACTATGATTGTTACAATTTGGTGGGGTATTGGGTCTTGGTACCTCAATAAAACTGTTGGTTGGGGTTGGGACATTACCAACTTTGTATGGTGGGTAGGTATTGGTCACGCAGGTACACTTATTTCTGCTATCCTCTTATTGTTCCGTCAGAAATGGCGTACTGGTGTAAATCGCGCAGCTGAAGCGATGACGATTTTTGCGGTAATTTGTGCGGCTATTTTCCCAGGTATTCACATGGGTCGTATTTGGTTGGCATTCTTCGTCTTTCCTTATCCTAATACACGCGGTCCGCTTTGGGTTAACTTCAACTCTCCGCTACTTTGGGACGTTTTTGCAATCAGTACTTATTTTACGGTTTCATTATTATTCTGGTACACTGGTCTAGTTCCCGATTTTGCAACCATACGTGACAGAGCAAAAGGTTTCAGAAAGAAAATCTATAATACACTTTCTTTCGGTTGGACAGGTTCGGCCAAACATTGGCAGCGTTGGGAAGCTTTGTCTTTAGTACTTGCTGGTCTTTCTACTCCACTTGTACTTTCTGTACACACGATTGTATCTTTTGACTTTGCAACTTCTGTTATTCCGGGTTGGCATACAACAATCTTCCCTCCTTACTTTGTAGCAGGTGCTATCTTTTCCGGATTTGCAATGGTACAAACACTGATGATTCTTACATCAATTGCTATTCCGCAACTCAAAAACTATATTACACTGCAGCATATTGAATCAATGAACAAGGTAATTGTATTAACTGGTTCAATTGTAGGTGTAGCTTATTTAACAGAGTTGTTCATCGCTTGGTATTCAGGTTATATTTACGAACAATTTGCTTTCTATAATCGTGCACTTGGCCCATATTGGTGGTCATATTTCGCAATGATGGCTTGTAACGTTATTTCACCTCAGTTTTTCTGGGTTAAAAGCTTACGTAGAAATCTGGTTGTAACCTTTATTTTATCAATCGTTGTGAATATTGGTATGTGGTTCGAACGTTTTGTAATTATTGTAACCTCATTGCATCGCGATTTTCTTCCTTCTAGCTGGGCTTACTACAGTCCATCTTGGGTTGAAGTGGGTGATTATCTATTCACATTCGGACTTTTCGGAACACTTTATTTGATTTTTATACGCGTTGCTCCAGTAGTTGCAATCGCTGAGGTAAAATCTATCCTTAAATCTTCAGGTAATCAATATGTTGAAGCACTTAAAGAACAATCTGAAGTTCAAAAGGAAGAAGCTCATCACTAATCAAAAAAATTGAAAAAAACTCGCTTTGCGAACTCAAATATTCAGCAATGAAAACATTAAATAAAACAATCCTTTACGGCCTTTATCTCGATGATGAAATTTTAATGGATGCCGTCAGAGAAATACGTGAAGAAGGAAAAGAGATTTGGGACGTATTTACTCCATTCCCTGTGCATGGTTTAGATCCAATCTTAGGTTTGAAAGAATCTCGTATTCATATTGCAGGTTTTGTGTATGGTATGTTTGGAACAATTACAGCTTTCGGATTCATGACTTGGGTTTTTACGCGCGATTGGCCAATCATTTTTGGAGGTAAACCTTATTTCTCAGTACCTTCATTTATACCAATTACTTTCGAGTTTACGGTTCTAATGGCTGCTGTTGGTATGGTAATAACTTTCTATCTTGTTTGTGGTCTCGGTCCTGGCGTGACAAATCCATATTTAGACCCCAGAATTACGGATGACCGCTTTTGTATAGCATTTGACGTTACCGGAAAAACTAAAGAGGAAGTAGAATCACTACGTGGATTACTTCAAAAAACACATGCTGACGAAACTAACATTAAAGACATCTAATAACGCTTAACAGTTCGACATGAAACGTTCTAGTTTAATAAATTTGTTATCATTTGCAACAATAGTGCTGCTATTTAGTGCATGTCTGTCAAAAGACAACTTCACTGGCCGTGAATATATGCCGGATATGGCTCACTCAATTGCCTATGAAGCCAATCAGAACACCTATTATCTGTTCAACCATTGGGGTAGCAAAGAAGACTACCAAAAATTTGTACAACCGCGTACACCTCAGGATGGTACAGTAGCTTTTGGTCGCTCTAAAGATGCGGTTCGCTCAAATAGTCCTTTAACTTACCCTCGTTATGCTTTTGCAAATACCGAAGAGGAAAGAACAAAAGCAACTGAAATGATAACTTCGAATCCGCTTAAACCAACAGATAAAGCTGATTTCGATAAAGTATTGGCTCAAGGTAAAGAACTATATGAAATATATTGTGTCTCTTGCCACGGTAAAGCCGGTGATGGTAATGGCAAATTGTATGAACTAGGCGTATATCCAGCAGCACCAGCAAATTTTTTATCAGACCAATTTCTTACAGCTAATGATGGTCGTTTTTACCATGCTATCATGTATGGAAAAAATGTGATGCTTTCTCATGCCGATAAATTGAGTCATGATGAAAGATGGGCAGTAATTCATTACATACGTTCATTACAAGGTGCCAAAACAGGCGTAGAATACAGCTTAGAACAGGCTAATGGACAAAAAGTAAACAAGCCTGAGAACAAAGAAGGAGAAGATAAAAAAGATGCAGCTAAGGTTGAGAAAAAGGACGATAAAATGCCAAAGAAATAATCCTTTAAACATCTTGAGTGTAACAATAATTTGAATTAAACCTTTCAGAAAAGATATCATAAAATGGGTGCTCATCATCACAATCAGCCAATACAAGACAATCCCAAATTTGTCTTTGACGCTAAACTCAAACTTTTTACAATCGTTTTGATTGTAATTGGAGCTGTTTCATTAGGCCTTACTTACTACACAGGTAGTGAACATTCCCACATCAGGTTCTGGACAAATTTACTTCAGAACTCAGTATTCTTTACTGGAATAGCTTTCGCTTCCTTATTCTTCATTGCTACTCATACTGTAGCATGGGGCGGTTGGCAGACTATATTCAAGCGCATTCCTGAAGCAATGATGATGTTTATGCCTGTGGGGATTATCCTACTTGGTCTAATTGCCTTGGCGGTTTCAATGGATGCAAACGGAACAGATTTTCT
>JBILRK010000493.1:0-2732 GCA_044372705.1 Saprospira sp.
AACTTAAATCCTTATGTTTAAATCCACGGCTCAATTCAGCACTCAAATTATTTTCATCATCGAAATCCGGCACCCATATCTTGTCGAATTTAGACAGGAATTGACGGTTTAAATTATTTATCAATTTTGAGACAAAAAAATTTGCAATTTTAATGTTTAGCTGATGGCCAAAAAATACAGTTGGTATCGAATGATTATGTACAGCATAGCGATTATCCGAAATAATTCCTTGAATTTTATATTTATCTATAATTTGTCGGGTAAAACTTCGTTCTTTTTTTAGCGTTATCAATAAAGAGGGGAACTGTTTTGCCATATTTAAATACATGTTACTACTTTCATAACGCACTTTATATGATGGCATTTCAACATGCTGAAGCTCAGGAAAAATTCCTTTCAAAAATTTGGCAGCTTCCCCGTCCGAACCAATGATTGGCTCTGCCCCCTGTAATTGAAGTTCCTTTATGAGCGGCACCGATCTTGTAGCATGACCAAGCCCCCAATTAAGTACTGCAACAAAAATTCTTTTTTTAACTTCCAATTCAGCTATTTTATTTAAATTAGTGCTTTGAAGCGGCAAATTACAAAATATAAGCTACTGAACATCAAAAATATTATTCACAAATGAAAGGAACAAAAAAATTATTCATCTTTGCAGCACTGATGCTTGCGCTGGTATCCATCAGCAGTAGTAGTTGCCGTCGATGTGGCGGATGTCCTACTTGGGAAATCGATCAGCAAAAATAATTTTTCATTATCAAATACTGCTAAAACATGAATTTCACAAAGAAAGTAAGCTATGTAATTTTAGCTGCTGCACTTATGATTGTCGTTTTTGGATCCTGCCGCAGAGGTCAGGGCTGCCCAAAATTTTCAGTTGAAATCAGTCAAAACCGATAATGTCGAAGGTAATTGTTAGCGGAGGCTGCGGATATATAGGCAGCCATACTGCTGTCGATCTGATTGCAAATGGTTTTGAAGTAGTTTCTATCGACAGTTTTATTCGTTCAGAACCATCCATTTTGAAACATATTGAACATGTTTCGGGTAAGTCATTTCTTAATTATAGTGTAGATCTCTGCGATAAAGACCTTTTAAAAAGGGTATTCCTTGAACATCCTGATGCTGTTGGAATCATTCATTTTGCAGCTTTGAAGAGCGTTCCGGAGTCGGTTGCCAATCCTTTGAGCTATTACAGCAATAATATAAATGGACTTTGCAATCTTTTAGAAATGATGTCTGAATTTAATATTCCGAACATTATATTTTCTTCTTCTTGCTCCGTTTATGGCAATGTAAAAACACTGCCCGTTTCAGAAGAAAGCCCTATAGGCAGAGCCGAAAGCCCATATGCTGCCACCAAACAGATGGGTGAACGAATAATAGAAGATTTTATCCGTTCGGAAAAAGGTAAAAATGCCGTTTTACTCAGATACTTTAATCCCGGCGGTGCACATCCATCAGGACTTTTGGGTGAAATGCCTCAAAAAAGTATCAGTAATCTGATTCCGATTCTGATGAATGCTGTCTCTTCTCAGCAAGCCAATTTCTATGTACATGGCGATGATTATCCAACCCGCGATGGCACCTGCATAAGAGATTACATACATATTATGGATCTCGCCGATGCACACACCCGAAGTATTCGCTATTTATTGGATTCCAAAAACAGCAATGCCTGTGAAATTTTTAATGTTGGAATTGGCGAGGGTGTAACAGTGATGGAGGCAATTCGTGCTACCGAACTTGCCACAGGCCTTAAGGTTCCTTATAACATTGGTCCAAGACGCGATGGCGATGTAGTGGCCATCTATGCCGATTATTCAAAAGCAGCAAGAGAATTGAACTGGCAGCCAAAGTTTGACATAAACGATATCATGGCTTCCGCATGGAAATGGGAACAATACCAAAAACAATTCAGAAAGTAGAAGCAAGAATCTAATTTTTAGTTAGTTTCTGAGTCCTTCCTTTAATATCACTGCCGTTTGAAATCTGTGATGCTTAATCTGTGATTGCATTCCTGCACATCTTCCTCTACATTCGAGGCAATCACCAATAGCTTTTTCCCTAAAGCATAGTCCCTAAGCAAGCCCCTGTACCAGTTTACCCCTTCCCTGTCGAGGGTGATACTGGGTTCATCGAGTAATAAAACGGGACAATCAGACAAAATAGAGAGGGCAAGTTTCAAACGCTGTTTCATTCCCGAAGAGAAAAACTGTATGGGTTTATCATCTGCTGATTTGGGAAATTGGAGCAAGTCGAGAAATTCTCCTCCTTTCATTGCATTTACTAAAGGCTTAAATTTCACATGGAATGCTATCGCTTCTTTCAATGTAAGTTCCTCTATGAGTTCGGTATAAGGTGCTGCAAAAGTGACCTGCCTGTAGATGGCATTCACATCAATTATTTTCTCCTTATCGGTATAAATGATTTTTCCAGCCGAAGGCGAAAGAAAACCCGAGAGAATTTGCATTAAGGTTGATTTACCCGAACCGTTATGACCTAACACTGCGTAACTTTGACCCGTATGGAATTGAAAATTCATATTTTTCAATATCCATTCATAGCGATACCTCTTGCCGAGGTTTTTCAGTTCAATCTGCATATTGCGGCTGTCATGCCCCTCTTTTCGGGCCTTTGATTATACCGTTATGGGAATTTTCTACAAAGCCCATGATTAATCTTTTTTCCGGACTATCGGGCAGCTCGTTTTGAATAAGCTTAACAGCCTC
>JBILRK010000494.1:0-2727 GCA_044372705.1 Saprospira sp.
ATTTGGAATATCAGGAACATTAGGATTTTTTGACTGAAGATACAATGCCAAATTCCAAAAACAAAAGTCTTTTAAAATCCCCGCATTTGAAATCAAATAATTTCTCCATTCAGGATTTAATTCGATTTGGTCCTGATGTAAGGCATACAAACATTTTAATTCAAAATTTTTAGAAGAAAAATATATCCTTTTTTTTCTTGTTGCATATGTTTCACTTTCTTGTTTTGGAAACCAGGTACTTAAAAACCAATGAGGCACATTCTTATCATAATGTTTCAATATTTTCTCAGTTGCATTATTAGTTGAATTAACCAATTTCTTGTAAACGGTTTCTCTTTTTTCGTCAATTGTGATATCTTCAATTACTTTTATTGAACGGATTGTGTCATGAATTAAATCCTGTTTGCCATAAGAGACTTTAAAATAGTTAACCGTATACCATGCATTTGAAATCATCCCTGAAAATAATTCTCTCTTTGGAATAATAGTTTTGCCATTCTCAACAGCTTGAATAATAGACAAAAGCCAATAGAATTTATAACTAGCCGAAGTATTATTAAAACTTGCTGCTAAGTGATGGATAGGTAAATCTTTGGAATCTGGTAAATTCATACTATTCTAATTTTTTAGTCATCTTAATTCCACAAGCATTATTCTAATAAAAAGTCTTTCCCTCATTTGCCCTAGTTCTCAAAGAAGCTGGCACACTAAACCTCGGGCCATATTTTTCGGCGAAGCGATCACAGTCATTTACAAAGTTTTGCACTCCCACAAAGTCGATGTAAGAAAAAACGCCACCGGTATAGGGTGGAAAACCAAGACCCAAGAGGGATCCCAGGTCGCCGTCCTTAGTGCTACGCAGTACATTTTCCTCGAGGCAGCGATAAGACTCCAAAGCCATAATATGAAGCAGACGCTTGCCAACCGTTTCGGCATCGACCGCATTGATGTCCTCTTTGAAAATGTCTTTCAAGCCAGGCCAGAGGTATTTTTTGTTACCCGCGGGGTATTCATAAAAGCCTTTGCCCGCCTTTTTCCCTTCACGGCCAAGTTCACGGGCTAAGATTTTATTGACAGCATAAACCCTTGCAGCCTCGGGACTCTTTTCAGAGGCCTCGTCCATGACGTGTAGGAGCAGGGTCAAACTTACCTCATCGGTTACAGCGAGCGGACCAACTGGCATACCCACTCTTTTTGCCACATTTTCGATAAGCGCTGCAGGAACACCCTCTTGTAGGAGCATTGCGCCCTCGCCTGTGTAGGTGCCGAAAACTCTCGAGGTGAAAAATCCGCGACTATCATTCACCACAATTGGAACCTTTCCAATCTTTGTAACATAGTCAATCGCCCCGGCTATCGTGTAATCTGAAGTTTCTTTGCCAACTATAATTTCAACAAGGGGCATTTTATCGACCGGTGAGAAGAAGTGAATGCCGATGAAATTTGCTGGTCTTTCAGCCGCCTCCGCCAACATTGTGATGGGAATTGTAGAGGTATTCGAGGCAAAGATTTTATTTTCTTCGAGATAGGCTTCGGCTTCTTTTGTGACCTTTGCTTTTAGTGTTTTATTTTCGAAAACGGCCTCGATAACAAGGTCGCAACCCGATAGGTCTGAATTTTCACTCGAGCAGTGAATGAGATTCAAAATGCCTTGCATTTTATCGGCGCTCATTTTTCCTTTCGAAACTCTTTTTTGTAAAAGCTCGCGAGAGTAGTTTTTGCCTTTTTCGGCGGCTTCGCTGCTGATATCTTTTAAAACCACCTCAATGCCCGAGATGGCCGAAGCGTATGCAATGCCTGCACCCATCATGCCTGCACCCAGGATGCCGACTTTGTTGATGTTGTAGATTTCGAATCCTGTAGGTTTTGCTTTGCCCTTTTTGGCTTCGTTCATCGCAAAAAATCCGGTGCGGACGATGTTGCTCGCCTCTTTCGAGAAATATGCCTTGGTGAAATACCGCGCTTCGACCTCGAGCCCACGTTCAATAGGAATCTGAACACCGTCGTGAATCGCAGCTAGTGCATAGCCTGCTCCGGGATAGTTGCCATGCGTTTCTTTGCGCAGGTTGCCAATGCCGCCAATCATTGTTTCAAATCCCGATTTTGACATTAGCCCTCCGCCTGGAATTTTAAAGGAACGGTCATCCCAGGGCTGTATGGCTTTGCCACCTTTTTGAATCCAAGCCTTAGCTGCCGGAATAAGTTCCTCGGCACTGTCCACAATAGAATTGATATAGCCCATAGCGAGGGCTTCTTCTGGATTGTATTGTTTTGCCTGCAGAATATTTACAACAGCGGCCGGCACACCTATTAAACGAGTGAGTCGTTGTGTTCCTCCTCCGCCGGGCAATAAACCAAGTTGCACCTCGGGCAAGCCGATGCGGATTTTTGGATTATTCAGCGCTATCCTATGATGACAGGTCAGTGCGAGTTCAAAACCCCCACCCAATGCCGAGCCATTTATTGCTGCAACAAAGGGTTTTCCAGCGGTTTCGAGCAGTCGAAAGGCATTATGTGCCTGCATTAGTCCTTCGAACAATTCTTCGGGGCTATAGGGTGGATTGAGAACGGCATTGAGATCGGCCCCTGCCATAAAATCCTGATGTCCCGATGTCAAAATTATGCCCTTCACTTGCGGATCGGCTATTGCTTTTTTAGCGGCATCTATATAAGTGCCGATGCATTCCATGGTGAAGAGGTTGGTTGGGGCTTCGGTCATTTTTAGGG
>JBILRK010000033.1:0-9591 GCA_044372705.1 Saprospira sp.
AGCGACGGTGAAGACCATGACAAATCTGGTACAAAGGCAGCTAAAGCGGCAAAAAAATTAGGCGTAACGACTTATTGCATCGGCATAGGCTCTGAAAAGGGTAAAAAAGTTTCTCTCGAAAGAACTAGCAGCCCAGGCTATCTGAGTGATAAAAATGGGGAGACTGTTATCTCCATCGCCGATAAAAAATGGTTAAAAGAGATTGCAGCGGCCGGGTCTGGTAAATTTTTTGATATAGATAATGGTGATGCAATTATCGCCGGATTAAAAAAGGATTTTGATCGATTGGATAAAGAAGAATTCGATACCCAAATTTTCGATGAATATGAAAGTTATTATCATTTCTTTGTTTTGCTCGCTTTAGGCCTACTTGTTGCAGAGTTTATTATCAGCTACAGAAAAGAACTAAAAGCAGACATTGCTGACAAAGATGCCGCAGGGGCTTTGTTGGAAAAAGAGGAATACTAGACAAACTATAGCGTATGAAAAAACTTATTTTTGGAGCATTACTTGCTAGTCCCATATTTTTAACGGCACAATCGGAACACAGAGGTCTGATTGATGGAAACAGT
Organism: Saprospira sp.; assembly: GCA_044372705.1. GTDB lineage: Bacteria > Bacteroidota > Bacteroidia > Chitinophagales > Saprospiraceae > Saprospira. The sequence goes on from JBILRK010000033.1 coordinate 573, forward strand.
TTTTACAAAAATAAGGATTATGACAAGGCTGTTGCTGAGTATGAAAAAATTGTGCAGACAAACAAATCCTCTGTAAAAGGACTTTACAATCTCGGAAATTCCCGTTATGAAAAAAAGGAATATGATAAAGCGATTGAACATTACCGCGCTGCAGCAGAAAGCACAAAGGATGATAAGATCAAAGCTAAGGCCTATCATAACCTAGGCAATGCCTATGTAAAAAAGGAAAAATTCAAAGAAGCTGTCGATGCATACAAAAGCTCTTTGAGACTTAACCCAAGTGACATTGATACCAAATATAATCTGGCTCAATCTTTAAGACGGATACAGCCGCCACCACCACAGGAAAATAACAATCAGAACAATCAGGATAAAAATCCACCACCTCCCGAGGAAGAAAAGCAAAAGGATGAAATAGACAGGATGATGGATATGATGGATAATGAAGACAAGAAAACGCAGGAAAACAAAAAGAATCCTCCTTCTAAAAGAAGAAAACCCGAAAAAGACTGGTAATTTTAACATCTAATCATCAATTGTATAACTTTAAAGGATTGCACCATGAGAAAACTCATCATTTGTTTGTGGAGTATTGTAGCCCTTTTTGCTAACTCCCTTGCACAAACTGGGAACGAACCCAGTATAACAACCAAGATTCAATATGACAGTGTAGGACTGGCAGAGCCTTTCAGCCTGACAATTAGTGTTGAAAATTCGCGCACTGTAAGTTTTGAAAAGATTGCTTTTCGTGATTTTGACATTCTTCAAGGGCCTTTTCAAAGCAGTCAGTTCAGCATGGTCAATGGAAAGAGCAGCTCATCCACCACCTTTACTTATTTGTTGAAAGCCAGAGAAACCGGATATTTTGTGCTCGAATCTCAAACTATTTATATCGATAACAATTCATATAAAACTCCAGAGACTGCGGTGGTCGTTGTTGAAGAAATACAAAAAACTCCACAGGACAATTTCGCAAATCCTTTTGATATGCCCTCGATGGGATTCAACGATGACATCTTTGGCAGAATGCAACAGCAACAGGAGGAAATGATGAAAAGACATAGAGAGCTTTTTAATAATCCGGACGGATTTTTCAACAATCCTAATGATATTTTCAACTTTCCAAGACAATTTGGGCCCGATAATAAGGAGTTTTTCAAAAAATTTGACGACTTTTTCCAATTCAAAATGCCCCCTGTTCAACCGAAACTAAAACCGGCAGAAAGAACCTACAGACTCTGATTCCAACCTTGCCCAAACCTTAGTTCAAAGATGCGATATTTGCTTTTATTACTGTTTATTTGCTCTTCCATTAGCTTTTATGCCCAAACTGTGGCATTCAGGGCTGATTGTAATGCAAAGGATGTAGTGGTAGGCAATCCTTTCAAGGTTTCTTTTATTCTGGAAAATGCCGATGTGCGCAATATCAGTTTTCCTAATTTCGACAAAGATGGATTTAGTGTAATGCAAGGCCCGATGAATGAGTCCCGTTACATGAATGTAAATGGGAAAGCAAGTTACACCGAATCTTATGTTTTTCTGCTCGCACCAAAAAAAACCGGCAAATACAGTTTGGGCCCGGCAAAGGTTGTCACTACAAAAGGTAAAACTTTTAGTACTAAATCTATCGAAATCAACTCAGTTGCTGCATCGGGAAAAAATTCTGCTGACGCAAAAGATAATCTCCCTGCAGGAATATCGGGAAGGGTAATTTTCAGAATGGTTCCCTCAACAAAGGAGGCTGTTCCTGGTGAACAGGTTATGATTGATATGAAAGTGTACACACAACTCGACCTTGCATCGATAGGGATGACACTTGAACCTAAGTCGAAACAGGTTGATCTCTTTCCTACAAATTTTAGCGATCAGGCAACATCGGTAGATGTAATAAATGGCAGGCAATATGCCAGCAAAACAATTTACAGGTTTACTTTTACAGCTGGCTCTCCGGGTACAATCGATATAAATCCGGCTAAGATTGAATTTATTGAAGCCTATGGTTCAAGCCCATTTGGCAGACCTGCAAATTATTCACTATTCAGTAATCCGCTTAGTATTGAGGTAAAAGAATTTAAAAATCAACCTGCTACTTTTAGTGGTGCCGTTGGAAAATACAACCTATTTTGTAGTGTTGACAAAACAGGCATCAATTCGGATGATTTTTTAAAAGTCATTGTTTCGGTAAGCGGGGTTGGCGAATTGAAAAAAATTACTGAAGTTCCGCTACGCTTTGGCAAAAAAGGGGAAAAACCATTTAACCTTTACCCTCCAAAAATCGAAGAAAATATTGAGGAAGGACCAGAAGGAAAATCGGGTATCAAAGACTTTGTTTATACCCTTGAACCAAAATCGATAGGCGACTTTGAACTGAGACCAACCTTAACTTATTTTGACACCGACCTAAGACGTTTTGTAACTGTTGATACGGTTATTCCTGTTAGGGTAATTCAAGGAAAAAAGATATTAGGAAAGGATGCATCCATTGCTGACCGTGACCTTGATTCGAAAAATACAAAACTAAGTTTTGGACCTATTGCGGAGAAAGCATATTGGAAAAGGCCGGGCAGTCCATTTTTTGGATCTATATTATTTTGGATTTTGGCATTTTTACCCATACTGCTTTTTATAGCTTTGGCTTCAAGTAAACTTTACCTGCAGAAAAGATATGAGGCGATGATGAAACATAATGCCCTGACAAAAGCTCACAGGGATTTAAATGAGCATATGAAAAATGCCCAATCATTTCTTTCCGCGGGCGATGCGCCAGCTTTTTATCAAGCCATTTCTGAAGCTTTTAAAAATTTCCTTGGTAAAAAACTGAAGATTCCAAAGTCTGAAATCAGCAAGGAATTGTTGGCAGAAAAACTGGAAGGATTATTAGATGATGACAAAATCCGTTCGCTGACACGTATTTTAAAAATTTGTGAGCTATCGGTTTTTGCCGGCCAGGATAATAAGCAGGCTATGCAACTCGTATTCGATGAAAGCAATGAGCTATTTATCATTTTCTCCAAAACCTTTTCCTAAAGCCCGGTAAAATGAAGTTTTATATTCTGCTTATCTGCCTGTTGACTTTGCCGTCTTGGAAATTATCTGCCCAAGAGGCCGATTATAAGGTTAATTTTGAAAAAGGACTAAAGGCTTATCAAAATAAGGATTACAACCTCTCGGTTAAATTTTTCGAGCAATCGCTCAGCACTGAATTAAAATCGGCCGAGGCTTATAATAACCTTGGACTAGCCTACTACAATAGCGCCGATGTTGGAAGAGCAATTCTAAACTTCGAAAGAGCACTCAGAATAAGGCCAACTTACAGTGCTGCGCGTAAAAATTTAAAAGCTGCCGAGCAGTACATCGATACCAAAATTAAGCGAAACTCAGGTTTTTGGCTTTTTTCGGGACTTTTTACTTTGTCCATTATGATGAGCTCTTTTGCTTGGTCAATGATATTTTTTCTGCTGCTATTCGCTTCAGCTGCAGCTTTTCTTGTCTGGTATTTAAAGCTGAATGATAAACTGTCCTTTATGGGGCTTCGCCTAGGGATCATTTTTATTGCTTTAGCTATATTTCCCTTGGGCTTTGCCCGCAGTGCTGCAAGGGAACAGTTCGACAAGAATTTAGCCATTGTAACAGCAGTGAGAGTAGGCGTAAGAACTGCTCCAGGCTTAGATGGCGAAGACATCATTGTGCTTTCATCCGGCGTAAAAGCAAAAATTCTGGAAGAAATGGGCGACTGGTACAAAATCCGATTGGAAAATGCCGTTGTGGGCTGGATTCCGGCAAAAACCCTGGAAAAAATATAAGCAGGGCATTAATTTAAAAATCTTGTAATAAGATAAACTTCTTCTGATAATGAAAAATAGACTCATCGCAGCAGGATTGGCTTTTTTTGGAGGAGTTTTTGGGCTTCAAAAGTTTTACCTTGGAAAAACCTCTCAGGGCATATTATGCGTAATTTTTTGGGTTACGCTTATTCCATTTTTCATTGGAATTGTCGATACCATTCAGTTTTTAAGCATGTCTGACGATGATTTTGATTTGAAATTCAACTATGGCAGTGAAGATAACTTGTTGCGAAAAGAAAGGCTGGATCTGGAAAGAGAAAAACTTAAAATTGAGAAACTCCGCCTGCAAAGACAAAGACTTGTTGCAGAGAATGACTTGAAAAAGGAAATGCCTGCAAAGGCCATAACTGGAGAACAGGCCGACGAACTTGCTGCCTGGCACGATTTGCTCGAAAAAGGTATAATAGACAAATTCGAGTATGAGGAAAAAAGGAAGATAATTTTGGGAATAGACTAATCTATTCCTTGCCTTCGATTGCCCTTAAATAAAGTTCAGCACAGGCTTTTGCATCACTAAGCGCATCGTGGTGATTGAGCGGAATATCGTGCATCTGGCAAAGTTTCGCCAAGCCTTTTCGATATATTTTATAGGTACAAACCTTGTCATAATAAGGGGTAAACATATCGTAATAAGCGAGGGTATGTTCCAAAACGGGAAAATCAAAATTCAGACCATTGTGCGCAACAACCGTCTGTCCACTTATAAATGGCTCTATTATTGGCCAAACCTCATCAAATGTTGGGGAGTTAGCAGTTCTCTGCGCATCGATTCCGTGTATTTGTGTAAAACGCCACCAATAAAAATTATTTGGCGGCTGCACCAAAAGGTCAATCTCATCGATTATGATACCATTTTCGACCCTTACAAGCCCAACCTGACAGATGCTCCAGCGCTGCCCATGTGCCGTTTCGAAATCAATTGCTGTAAAACTGCTCATTATATTTTTGTTATGAAGAGACAAAGATAAGGCAGAACCCCGACAAAAGATGTCGTTCTTTTTTCTATTTCACAAAATATTGCCTCTAAATCAAGATTCTGATGCTTTATGTATATTTTTGCGATACAAACCCTTCCATGCAATAAATTAGCTTGATGAAACTGTCAGTCGTTATTGTCAATTACAACGTTAAGTACTTTCTGGAACAGGCACTGCTTTCAGTGAGAAAAGCCTCTGCCAATCTGGATGTAGAGGTTTTTGTTGTCGATAACAATTCGGCTGATGAGTCGATAGCCATGGTTCGTGAGAAATTTCCCGAGGTTCATGTCATTGCAAATAAAGATAATGTAGGTTTTTCAAAGGCTAACAATCAAGCTATTCAACAGTCGAAAGGCGAATATGTACTGCTGCTGAATCCCGATACGGTAGTTCGCGAAGACACATTTGAAAAAACAGTGGCCTTCATGGATGCAAATCCAGATGCTGGTGGATTGGGCGTAAAAATGATCGACGGTAAAGGTAATTTTCTGCCAGAATCAAAGCGGGGTTTTCCATCACCCGAAGTGGCTTTTTATAAAACTTTCGGTCTGTCGAAACTTTTTCCAAAATCAAAGCGATTCAATAAATACCACTTGGGCTATCTGAGTGAAAATGAAACACATGAGGTAGATGTGCTTTCGGGTGCCTTCATGCTCATGCGCAAGTCTGTTTTGGACAAAATCGGTATGCTCGATGAGGCTTTCTTTATGTACGGCGAAGACATCGATCTCTCCTATCGGGTGGTTAAAGCCGGATATAAAAATTATTATTTTGCCGACACTACCATTATCCACTACAAAGGCGAAAGCACCAAAAAAGGAAGCCTCAACTATGTGAAGACCTTTTATCAGGCCATGATCATCTTTGCACGAAAACATTTTGGTGGAAATAAGGCAGGGCTTTTTATTATGATGCTGAATGCTGCCATCTGGTTCAGGGCTGGTTTGACACTTTTTTCAAATACCCTCAGAAATTGGTACAAACCGCTGTTCGATGCTTCAATTATATTTGTTGGAATGTATTTCATCAAAGATCTTTGGGCTGCACTTCGCTTTCACGATCCGCTTTATTTCAAAGACAGTCTGCTTTATTTTAATTATCCGCTTTATATCTTCATCTGGCTTTTTACGGTTTATCTTCGGGGTGGCTATGATAAAACAGGTCGTGTCCGACACCTCATTTCGGGTATTGTCATCGGTTCTTTGGTTATTTCAGCAGTCTATGGATTTTTACCCTCACATCTGCGTGCCTCCCGCATGCTCATTGTTTTTGGTACTTTCTGGACAATTTTAAGCACTTTGGGTCTGCGAAGCATCTTTGCCTTTATCCGCAAAGGAAGTTTTATCATTGATGAACCACGAAACAACAAACTCATTATCATTGGCGAACAGACCGAAAGCAAAAGAGTTTTAGACCTGCTCTACTCGGCCAGAGTCGATGTAAATATGGTCGGAATTGTTTCCCCATCTGAAGCTGATGTCGATTATGACAACTACCTGGGTTCGGTCGATCAATTGAGGGAAATTGTTGGTATTTATGCAGTGAATGAAATCATCTTTTGCGGCAAAGACATCAGTTCTGAGAAAATTATCTATTGGATGAGCAGTCTGGGACCCGATATAAATTACAAAATTGTACCCGAGCAAAGTGGTAGCATCATTGGCTCTAATTCAAAAGACAGTGCCGGCGACCTTTACACCATTGATATTAATTTCAAAATTGCCTCTTCCATCCAACGCCGCAACAAAAGAGTACTGGATATTAGCCTAAGCTTGATGCTATTGTTACTATTTCCTGTTTCAATCTGGTTTTGGAAACCCTTTGGCGGAATTTTAAAAAATGCCTTTTTGGTGTTGATTGGAAAAAAATCTTGGGTGGGTTACAATGCGGGCGATATCCAATTAAAAAATCTGCCAAAACTTCGCCCTGCTGTACTGAATCCAGGCGATGCACTACCCTATAAACCCGAGAGTCCGCAAACGATACATCGTATTAACCTTTTTTACGCCAAAGATTATCAGCCCGGCAATGATTGGGAAATTATCTGGAAGGCTTTTTCAAAACTGGGCAGAAAAGTCAAATAATTTGACGTTCAAAACATTCAGGATATGAGCATTTTATACAAATTTAAATTCCTTCTCTTTGTTTTAATTCTTAGCCTGAAGGTTTCGGCCCAGCCTTGTCAGTACCTGGCCTATGAGGGATTTCCCTATGCCGATAGCAGCATTCTGCACGATGCTTATGGTGGAATAGGTTGGGAATCACCCTGGAATGTTCAAAACAGTACCATTAGTTTTCCGGGTTTCATGGCCGCCGTGCAGCCAAATATGTATTACCCTGCTTTATTAAGTTCAGGCAATCACATGATGGGCGGCATTGCCTATCTCTCGGCCGGTAGAAAACTGGACTTGAGCAGCAATGGTCCATTTAGTGCCTATCGAAAGTCGAATGGCAAGTTGGGACAGCCTGGTACCACTTTATTCTTCAGCGCAGTAATCCGCAAGGAAGTAGCTAACGATGAAAGAGTGAATGTAATGTTGCAGGGTGGCAATGGCGTTGCTTGGGTCACGAATGCCAATCCACGCATGCAGATGGGATATTTTGGCACAGCATCGAATGTCGGATCAAACCGTTTTTGGGGAATTTCCATCGATGGCAATGTCTATAACTCCAACAAAATTGTACAAATCGGTTCTGCCGCGCTTATTGTTGTAAAAATCGAATTTTTGGCCAATGGTGGCACCGTATCTGCCTGGATTAATCCGACACAGATTGCAGGAGCAGAGCCAAGTCCGGATATTCTTGTAAACAGCACAAGCAATATGGAGTATTTGGCAGTTGCCCTATATTTAGGAAGTGCAGTCAGGCAAGGTTCTTTGGATGAAATCCGCCTTGCGGGCAGCTATGCATGTGCCACACCCGACAGTTTTATTGCCATCAATACTCCGCCTTTTGCAGCGTTTAGTACAACTCCAACAGATGGGATAAGTCCTTTGACGGTCAGTTTCGATGGCTCCGCCTCGGCTGATGTTGATGGGCCTTTGGCGGCTGAATACATTTGGAATTATGGCGATGGTCAAATTGATACTACTGCCACGCCCTTTGCATCGCATATTTACACTTATCTGGGCATATTCAGGCCTACGCTGCGCATACGCGACTCGGGCGGATTGACACATATGGCCTACGGTACTGTCACTGTCCGTGATTCGGCAGGAACTTACCCCTGCTATGCCTATATGGAATCCACTTCGAGGCCATCCTGTGCCAATAGTTTCGGCTCCATTAGGGTTTATCCGGGTACAGCAAATGTTTCAATGTATAACGCTACAGGAGATAGCATTAGAACTGCCGATAACAATTTTAATTTTGATAGTTTGGGCATAGGAACCTATACCATTTCGGTATCGAATGCTGCGGGTTGCCGCGACAGCTTCAGAGTTTATATGAGTTTCGACAGCACAAATTGCCCGGGTTGGACAGTTCCGCCTTGTTTGAATCTGGGTATAAATCTCGATGGGACCAGTTATTACGACAGACAACGCATCTTTACAAACTTATTCACTGATGCAGGCGAATGGATTACCTACAATGCCAGCGGGCCTAGCCCATGGGACACGCAGATGCGCAATGAAATGCCTGTTGACTCGGTAGGATATCCACTTCAAATTCCATTCAACAGCAGTTTGGGTCCTCAAAAAGCGAGGGGTATTATTTCGGCAATTGGGCATATTCCGCCTGGCGATTATGTGATGTTGTATGATGGCAGCGGAACTTTTCAGTTGAATGGCATGACCATGATTTCCTCTGTTCCCGGGCGAATTGAATTTAGAATTGCTGCAGGATACTACAACAATGTCTGGTTCAATATCGATTCTTCGGCTTTGGGCAATCATGTAAGAAATATCAGAATTCTAAGACCGCAACACGAACAGAATTATCTTCAGAATCCTTTTTACGAGGTCTTTCTTGATAAAATTCAGGCCTTTTCCACCATTCGTTTTATGGATGTATTGGCTACCAATTCCGCATTTCCGCATCTGGAATGGAATGACCGTAAGAAAAAGCATTTCTATTCTCAGAGTATCCGTTTTGGCATGTCATACGAATACATCATCGAAATGGCCAATATAACCCGAAAAAATGTCTGGATAAACATTCCGCATACTGCTTCGGAGGATTATATTCGTAAAATGG
>JBILRK010000495.1:0-2717 GCA_044372705.1 Saprospira sp.
CATCTTCCCCAACACTGTATATAGTTCCAAGCGTGCCAACAAAAACTTCTCGCGCTGCAAAAGAAGTTATCAGGGCGATGCCAATTTTCCAGTCATAGCCAAGCGGACTGATTGCCGGTTCTATAAAATGGCCAAAATGACCTATAAAACTAGCCTCTAGTTTTTGCGCAGCTAAAACCTCTTCTTTGTTTAACTCAGGATTTTCAAGTAGAATTTTTTCAGTTTTTTGTTCAGCAGCCTTCATGGCTTCCGGTGGGCCATAACTGGCAAGGGCCCATAAGATGATAGAAATTGCCAATATTATTTTACCAGCCTCCAAAACAAAGGTACCTGATTTTTGATAAACAGTTAAACAGATATTTTTCCAACGGGGCATTCTATAGCTTGGCAAATCAATTATGAAAAGGGATTTATCTTTGCTTTTTAATAACTTTGACATAACAACTGAGGTCAGTAAAGCGGCTATGATACCCAGCAGATAAAGCCCCATCAGGGTAAGCCCTTTGTAGCTGAAACCTAAAATAGTACCTTGAGGAATAATCAATGCAATGATGATAATATACACAGGTAATCTGGCCGAACAACTTATAAATGGCGTAACAAAAATGGTTATGAGTCTTTCTTTATAAGATTCTATTCCTCTTGCCGACATAATGGCCGGAACAGCGCACGCAGCACCCGATATTAGCGGTACAACACTTTTACCGTTAAGGCCAAACAAGCGCATGGGTTTGTCCATGAGGTAAACAACCCTCGACATATAGCCACTCTCTTCCAGCACAGCAATGAATGCAAATAAAATGGCAATTTGCGGTATAAAAATAACGATACCGCCTATTCCTGCTATAAGACCCTCGGTGAGTAAATCGCTCAAGGCAGAGGCAGGCAATACGGATTTCAACCAGTAATTCAGCGCAGCAAAACTACTGTCAATCCAATTCATTGGATATTCGGCCACCGAAAAGATAAGCTGGAAAATAAGCAAAAGCAGGCCAAAATAAATTATATAACCAAAAACCGGATGGGTAATTATTTTATCAATATTTGAAGTTGTATTATTTTTTTTGACCTTTTCGAAATGCAGTGCATTTTCCAATAACCCATGAACAGTGTTCATTCTTTGTAAAGTATCATCTAACTGAATGTCAGTCTGATCTTTATTTAAATTTTTTAATTCTTCTCTAAATCTTGTTTTTTCTTCAATAGATAAGGTTTTCAACATATCGTATTGTCCGAGTAGCAATCGGTTTTTGAAATCAATATTAGCTTCGTTATTTAGAGGTTCATAATCTGCCAAAAAAGATTTCAGTTCTTTAATTCCTTTATCTTTTCTGGGATTAATCTCAAAAATTGGCCTGCCAAGATTGTTGGATAGTTCATTCAGGTTTATTTTTATACCCTGTTTAATAGCCAAATCATTCATAGTCAAAACCGGAATGACATCAAAACCAAGGTCTTTTGCCTGTGTGTATAGCATCAAACTACGTTCCAGGTTACAGGCATCCAAAACTACAAGGAGTAGGTCAATTTGTAAGTCAGTGATGATTAGTGACTCGAGTACAACGGCCTCATCGGCCGATTTGACAAAAAGACTGTAAAGTCCCGGCAAATCTAATATTTCTAGTTGTTTGTCCTCAGAAAGTTGTAAAAGACCTGTTTTTTTGTCAACAGTTACACCCGGAAAATTACCAACACGCTGGTTTAGTCCAGTAAGGGCGTTGAATAAAGAAGATTTGCCTACATTCGGATTTCCAAGAAGCGCTATTTTCTGTTTCTTATTTTTTTTCACCACGAGCACTGTCCAACTTTAATTATCAGATTTAATAAGAAATAGATCAGCCGCTTCTTCTGCCCGCAGTGCAAGTAAATTTTCATTTGGAAATACTTTGATCATAATTGGACCATGAATAGGAGCTGCAGAGATTTTTTGAATCAACATTCCCTTCAGGCAACCCATCTCCATAAGCTTTAGTGCCAAAAGTCGATTTCGGATTTCTGATATTCTGTAGAAGCTATTGCTTACAGCTTTGTTTAAGTCGTATTGTTCCTTATTTATTTCTTGCACGAAAGTCAATTATTTAGACTAATTCTTATTAGCAAAGGTAAGATTAATTACATTGAATTAACAAACCTTTTTTCGCATAGTTTTTAGAAAAGATGGCATTCTGGCAACAAAATTTGCAACTCACAGAGAAATGGGATATATTTGTTATGCTCAAATTGAATAGAGTTCAGCCAATAATAAAAATTTTAATTTCAATGCCTGACTTTTCTAAAATAGACATTACCGCCCCTTCAAAATATTCCGATAATCCAATTTCTTCAGAAAATGAAATTTTGGAAACTTCCGAACAATTGAACCTCAAGCAGTATTATACCTCAGCAGATAATGCAGCTAATGATTTTCATCGCTTTGGTGCGGGAAAAGCGCCCTTTATCAGCGGACCTTATCCCGGAATGTATCCGCTGCAGCCTTGGACTATACGTCAATATGCCGGTTTTTCAACCGCCGAGGAGAGCAATGCCTTTTATCGCAGAAATCTGGCAGGCGGGCAAAAGGGACTTTCGGTAGCCTTTGACCTTGCAACGCACCGTGGCTACGATTCTGACCATGAGCGCGTTACGGGCGATGTGGGTAAGGCTGGAGTTGCCATTGATAGCGTAGAGGATATGAAAATTCTTTTCGATCAGATTCCACTCAATGAAATGTCCGTTTC
>JBILRK010000496.1:0-2709 GCA_044372705.1 Saprospira sp.
AGATTTACTGGGAGATGATAATCCAAAAACGCTCGAAACTATGTCTCATTTAGCAGCGGCGCACATTGCCCTAAATGAGTTTGATAAAGCAAAAGTACTGTTGAACAAGATATTAACTTACAAAAAAGAAGAGAGTTATTATTTGGCGCTATGGCACCTGGCCGAAATTGAAGAAAAAAAGGGAAATGTTAAGGCCGCTATTCTTTACCTGCAAAAAGTAGAAAATGAATTGATGCGATTATATGGCAGTATTCATCCCAAACTCTTGGATTTTTATCTGGATTTCGCATTTTTCTATAAAAGGACCAATAATGAAAAAACTGCTAAACAATATTTTTATAAAAGTTTAGCATCGAATGAGATTTCAGATCGAGTTTCCGACCCTATAAAATATATGAGGGCAACGGCAGGCTTACTTTTTCTTGATAATAAGGTGGATGAAAGATTTGTTAATCGCTCAATTAGCCTGATTGCTTTGATATGGAGAAACTGTAATGGAGAATCCGATTATAAAATAGCAATAAAGGAGATTCGACAGTTCTACGAGGCTTTGATTTCAAACATATACAATTCCTTTCAAGAGCAAAAATCATCCGAAAACTTACTCATCAGCTGTTTTGAATCTATAAAATCGATGCAGTTGACCACTGCATTAAGCGAATTTGAAATGCTAAAAAAAGCAAAAGTGCCACTTAATCAAATTGAAAAATACAAGGATTTAAAACATGCCGTAATTTATCATGAAAAACAATGGCTCGAGGCCGAATTTGGTAAAGATAATATCGCCTCAGTAAAACTGCGCAAAGACTTTGAAAATGCAGAAATTGAATTTTTAAAGTTGAAATCAGAGTTGGAAAAAAGCTATCATTTTCAGTTTTATGGACAAATTGCAACAAATGATTTTAGCAATTTTAGAAAACAAATTCCTAAAAACGAGTTGGTCCTGCATTACTTTTTGGGTGACAGTCTTAGTTTTTTGCTGGCATTCAATCAATATAAGTTTGAATTAAAAAAAATTGAAAAACAAATTTTTCCAGAATTGTCAGCATTTCTAGTAGATCTCTTGAATGTACAGTCTGTAGAGGACAATCTTAATGCATCTGCGCGTAAATTTTACAAAAGTTCAAATCTTATATCTAAGGCTATTTTACCCCAAAAAGAGTTCTTTGATGGAATTAAGAAAATTACTGTAATTCCAGATGCGCTATTGTTTTACCTGCCTTTTGAATTACTTTTTTTAAATAATGGCGAAAAACAATTCGACAATTTTCACGAAATGCCCTATCTAATAAAAAGTTTTTCAGTTCGTTATGCCTACAGTTTACAGGTGTTGAACAAACAAAGACATTTGGATAAAAAATGTAAGATAACTGCCATTGCACCTTATTACAGCAGCGAAGGCAGCAATCTTATGACCTTGAAAGCGGATGAAGAATTAAATAATTTAGAAGAGCATTACGGGGGGCAGTTTTTTAGAAATAAAAATATCAATAAGGCTCAAATGTTAAAGATTTTGGCAGAAAATCCCGATATCCTTCATCTTGCCATGCATGCCAGTGCTCCCGATAATTCAAACGCTTATTTTTATCTTTCAGATCAGGAAAAGTTGGACATACAGGAAATATCAAGATTCAACTTGGACAATACTGCTATGATTGTTTTGAGTGCTTGTCAGACTGCTTTGGGAATACAAAAGGAGGGAGACGGGCTAATGAGTTTGGGTAGAGCTTTTGCTTATTCAGGAGCATCTTCAGTGGTAAATACGCTATGGCCTTTGCATGATCACTCAGCTATTGAACTAATGAAATTATTTTATGGGTATTTGGACAAAGGTTTGACAAAATCTGAGGCATTGAGAATGGCTAAATTAGATTTTCTGAACAATGCTGCTGCATTGCATACACATCCAATCTATTGGGCAGCACCTGTAATTTGGGGCAATGATGCAGCCATCCAAATCCAAAAAAAATCATCCTTTCTTTGGGTTTATATTTTTTCGATTTTTTCTTTTATCCTGACTCTTTCAATGTGGATATTCCGTAAAAGAATAACATTTGGACTAAAAAAGCTAAAATAATTTATGCTATCTTTGTCCTGATTCATAAAATGACTAAAATTTAAAACAATGTTCAATCTCGATAAAGACCTGGTGTTTTTCGACTTGGAAACCACTGGTGGCGATGTAAATAAAGACAGAATTGTGCAGGCTGCGCTTATTAAATACTTTAAAGATGGCTCTGAACCGGCCGAGCGTAAATATTTGGTTAATCCAATGCAAGCGATCAATCCAGAGGCAATAAAAGTGCATGGAATCAGTGATGAAATGGTCAAAGACGCACTGCCCTTTAAGTTGATTGCAGTTGAGCTATTAGATTTTATCGGAGATGCTGATTTGGCAGGGTACAATTCAAATCGATTTGATATACCGCTGCTCATTGAAGAATTTGCCCGTACAGGTATGGTTTTTACCCTGGATGGACGCAGATTAATCGATGCCCTTCAGATTTTTTATAAAATGGAACCGCGCACTCTTAGAGCTGCATTGAAATTCTACTGCGGCAAAGATTTAACAGATGCGCACGATGCAATGGCAGATACAAAAGCAACCCTGGAGGTACTTGCCGGTCAGATAAAATATTATGAAAATACCAACTGGGTAGATGTATCTAGCGGTGAAGTAATAGAAAAACCTGTCAGAAATGACATGCA
>JBILRK010000564.1:0-2709 GCA_044372705.1 Saprospira sp.
GAGTAATCTTGTATTCCGCGTAACTCCTTATCAGTCGCAGCCTAGCTGGATTCGCCAGAATTACAATAATGGAGATATCAGCTTTAGCGGTAATTTCACCTTCCCTGCGGGTAATCCTGTCGACTTTCTGCCCAAAAATGCCGGAGTTGGCAAACATGCGATGACCTATCGCATTACAAACGGTATCTGTACAAATCAGTTGACAGACTCTATTGAGGTCATCGCAGCACCTAATCCAATTGGTATTCCCGATTCGATGTGCCGCACACAGACCTTTGCCAATTTTGGCCGTCAATTGGGCCTTTACTCTTATTTCGATGGAGCGCCTATTGGTATTTTACCAGGCATCAATTTTCAGGACACTGTAAATATCATTAGGGTTTACAGTACAGTTGGGCCAAATACAGGTCTTACAGTAGTTAATCCGAATTTAAATTTGGAGCAATATAATTACAATCCTGCTGCGGTGGTAGGTAATCGCGATACCCTAAAAGTAGAGTATTGGTACAAAAAAGTAGAGCGTATCAATAATGTTCCTGTTGATACCGTCATGTACATCGTTGGCTCTATCGTAACGCAAATATACATCGAAGATCCATTCACAGTGGACATTATCGATACTATTGTTTCGAATGTTTATTGCGAAGTCGATCAACTTTATCTGCTTGCAGGCTCGCCAAGTGGTGGTTCCTTTACCTTGCAAGGTGGAACAGCTGCCTACTCGACTGCTGCACCATTAGTGAATAATATTCTCAATCCTTTCACGGTACACAGTCCCGAAAATAGTACAACAGTGTACAACCTGACCTACACCCGAACCGGTGCAGTTTGTCAGAACTCAGATACTAAGCAGATAACCATACCCGAACCAATGGATCCGACCTTTGGCACAGCAAGTGGTAAACGTATTTTCTGTAAGACAGACCCAACTGAGAATATTATCATCAATGCTAGCGGAAATTTCAGCGGGCAATGGCTTATAAATGGTATTACTCAACCGGCCTATACCTTTAGCCCGCTACTTTTGAATCCAGGAAACCAGGTTGTCACTAACATCATTACGGATACTATATTTGGCTGTGTTTACACTGCGGTTGATACCTATAGGGTGAATGCATTACCTGTTTTGTCGGTAAATCCGCTCTTGGATGCTGAATATTGTACCAACGATCCAAACGATACCATAAGGGTTTCTCCAAATCCAATCTGCGCGCAATTTGTGACTGGTGGTTTGACCATGTTAGTCGAAGGATTTAATGCTGCGGCCTTCCCTTGGAACAGACAAAGTATTGGTACGGGTAATTCATGGATTAGAACAACAAGTAATACCTATTTGAATTCTCCAGGTGTGGCATTTGTAAATACATCAAATGATGTGGAAAATACCTGGATGTTCACACCAAATCAGAATTTGACCACCGGGCACACCTACCTGATTACACTTTATGCCCTCGCCGGTAATTGTGTTGGTTCGCCTTGTCCAAATCCGTCTTTCAAAGTAACGGTAGGGCAGGGGCAGACCATTGCCTCACAATTATCGGGTACCGTAATAGCCGATACTTTTGCTAACCCTAATGTTGGCTTTTATCAGCAATATCTGTTTAGTTATACGCATACCGGACTTAGTGGTAATTATAATTTTGGATTCCAATGTTACTCAGGAGTAAATGCCCCATCACTTAGCATAGATGACATTACCATTGTTGATGGTTCTGTAAGCGGTTGTGTTCTTGGTGGAACCGGAACGATGGTTGGCCCAGGTATAAACTATATGAGCGATTCAAGCTATGTCTTTAATCCCAGAATTGTGGCTCCTGGCAATTATAATATTCGTTATGTTTACACTGCTGCTGAGAGTGGATGTACAGACAGTCTTCAAATGCCAATTTTAGTGAAAGCGCACCCATTGCCTACTTTTACTAACCTCAATCCTCAATATTGCGACAATGCCTCACCAGTATTATTAATACCTTCGCTCAGCCCAGGTACTTTTACAAGTACAGGGCCAAATCTTGATACTACAGGTTTTGTAGCCTATGACCCTGCTGTTGGAATTATAAATGAAATTGTAAGTTATACACATCAGGATTTGCAAACCCAATGTATCACAACAGTTTCCGATACGGTATCTGTTATTTCAATAGCCGATTCTGCAAAAATCACCGGTGTGGATTCTGCTGGTTATTGTTACAATGTCGATTCAGTATTGTTGAATGTAAGCCCAGTGGCTGGAGACCCTGATACTGTTATGACTGGCTATTTCTATGGTTTTGGTGTTAGAAAAGGGCAGGAAGGACCTGGAATCGCCACCTTCTATCCCGATTCTGCAGTTTTGGACGCAGGGCGCTATGGTGATTTTGTAATAACCTATGTCTATCCAACATTGAGCGGATGTTTTGATACTGCCAAGGTAACTACAACTGTTCATGCCATGCCCGATATCAGTTTCAACCTCATGGTGCCTTCAGTAAACCGCTTACCAGATTCAATCTGTTTGAATGCTGATACTGTCTTTGTTCGAGTAAATAATCATGTAATAACTGGAACTTTAGGGGAAATAGAATATGATATACTTTTACCTATAGGGCCATTCAATGGTGGAAGTTTCATACCTTCTCTTGGTCTACAAGATACGCTTAATCCTGTGCGATTTGGCGTAGGCTGGCATAATATAGCTTACAATTATACCGATGTAAATGGTTGTAGTGC
>JBILRK010000497.1:0-2702 GCA_044372705.1 Saprospira sp.
AGTTAAGCTGGATAAAGGCGGAATCATAGCGGATGGCATTTCGGCTGACCTGGACGAATTGCGTGATTTGATCAACAATTCAAAAGAGCATTTGCTTAGACTTCAGCAAAAAGAAGCCGAAGCCACAGGCATTGACAATCTAAAAATTGGCTTTAATAATGTTTTTGGCTATTACCTTGAAGTAACCAACAAGCACAAGGATAAAAAGGAAATTCCTGCAGGCTGGATTCGCAAGCAAACCCTCACCAATGCAGAGAGATATATAACCGATGATTTGAAAAAGCTGGAAGAGAAGATTTTGGGTGCAGAAGAAAGCATTTTGTCGATAGAACATAAAATCTTTGAAGAGTTAGTTTTTGCGCTAAGCGATTATATAAAACCAATACAGCAGAATGCTACGATTATCGCACAATTGGACTGTCTGCTCTGTTTTTCAAAAATCGCTTTGGAAAACAATTACTGCAAGCCAAATATCAATGATGGCTTAAGTATAGATATCAAAGAGGGTCGTCATCCGGTCATCGAAAAGCAACTTAAAATTGGCGACGTTTATATACCGAATGACATTTTTTTGAATAATGATGAGCAGCAGGTGCTTATGATTACAGGGCCCAATATGTCGGGTAAATCTGCTATTCTCAGGCAAACAGCGCTAATCTGTCTAATGGCTCAGATGGGTAGTTTTGTGCCGGCTAAAGCCGCAGATATAGGACTGCTTGATAAAGTTTTTACCAGGGTTGGTGCTTCCGACAATATATCTTCCGGAGAATCGACTTTCATGGTAGAAATGAACGAAACCGCCAGTATTTTGAACAATGTCTCCGAAAGAAGTCTTATTCTACTGGATGAAATTGGAAGGGGTACGAGTACCTATGATGGTATTTCTATCGCCTGGTCAATTGCAGAATACTTACACGATAATCCCAATGCCCGTCCTAAAACTTTGTTCGCTACACATTATCATGAATTGAACGAATTGGCGGATAAATTTTCCCGAATAAAAAACTACCATGTAGCTACCAAAGAAATTGGGAATAAGGTAATCTTTCTGAGAAAATTGCAAAGCGGAGGTTCTGAACATAGTTTTGGTATTCACGTTGCAAGAATGGCTGGTATGCCACGTTCTGTGGTAGAAAGGGCTGGAGAGATACTGCATCAACTCGAATTGCAAAGAGTAAACAGTCCCGAAGAGGCAACTATTGCCGGAAAATTGCGACAAACCAAGGTTAAACCTGCCATGCAGCTTTCCTTCTTCGATGCGCCTGCAAACCCGAAATTCGATAAAATGAAAGACCTGATGGAGTCAATGGATATAAATCGACTCACACCGATTGAATGTATGTTAAAACTGCTTGAGTTGAAAAAAATTTTAGAACAAGAAAATGAAAATCAATAATTTAAAAATGATGAGAAGGCTTCTATTTTTTATTTCAATTTCAACTTTGTTTGCATCATGCAGTCCAATGGGTCAACTGTGGACCACTGTTTACACGCCGCCAATGATCAAATTGTCAAGCGATATCAAAAAAATTGGTATAGTGAACAGGTCATTGCCTGTTGAAAATAAAGGTAACAAGGCCTGGACAACCCTCGAGGCTATAGTTAGTGGCGAAGGTATCAACGAAGACCGAAATGGTTCTTTTTCTGCCATGTCGGGCGCCGAAGTACATTTTAATATGGATACCCTTGTAAAAGCTACTCAATTGCGAGAATTACTGCTACCCGGACTTGGGGGTGGTAAACTCAATCCTGCCTTGAGTTTCGATATTGTGGACAGCATTTGCAGCGCAAATAATTTTGATGCGCTCCTCGTTTTAGAAGCCTTTGACTCAGATCAACGCAATAGTCAAACCTCCTATGCGCTGAGAGAATTGGCAAATACCGCCCTGACAGGAAACTTACCCAGGCTCAATAATATGCCAAGCTGGACCGATGTTTTTATCAGTATGAACTGGAGACTTTATGACAATAAAAGACAAATCATACTTGATGAAGCTGTTATTGCGGATCGTTTTGGAACAGATAAATATCGTTATGATATTGCCGATTTTGCAAAGAGAGATGGCATACAAGCCTGCTCCTACATAGGGGGAAGAGTGTATGCTTCCAGAGTTTATCCTTCTAGAGTAAGGGTTTACCGCGACTTTTTCAGAAGAAAGGGACCGGAGTTAAAAATGGCGGCAAGATTGATGGATGTTGGAGACCTTGAAGGTGCAAAAAACGCCTGGTATGCCCAGACAAATAACGAAAAAAGAAAGGTAGCCGGCAGAGCTTGTTACAATACTGCGGTTGGGCTCGAACTGGAAGGAGATATTGAAGGCGCCTTGGAATGGTGCAGAAAATCATATTCGGTTTATAGAATCAGACAGGCGAGGAGCTATTCTTCTTTTTTAATGAACCGCCTTCCTCGAGGATAATGACAAAAATAGCTGTCATAGATTCGGGTACAAACACCAGTTCATTAATAATTTTCGAATTATTGGCCGACAATTCTTTTAGAAAAATTGTCAAAGAATCTTTCTATGTGCAAATGGCCGAAAATGGCATTGAAACTATCTCCAATGCAGCAATTGAGCGGGTAAAAAATGCGTATTTAAAATTTGCAGAAATCATCAGTGAACACAAGGTTGAACAAATAAAAGCTATTGGTACGGCCGCTTTCAGGGTTGCATCCAATGGGGCAGAGTTGGCTGAAGAAGTGT